>NZ_JBHWJL010000359.1:0-4706 GCF_042731495.1 Streptomyces sp. NPDC059853 | reverse complement strand
GGTGCCCCCAGTAGCCGGCGGCGCGGCCCCGCGAAGATCCGCAAGAGACGGCCTACCCCTCCCCGTGCGTGGACTCCCGCACCGCCGCGAATTGCTGGCGGATGCCCGTGCCCGTCGCCAGGGCTTCGTCCGTCGGGTGGTAGGTCTCGCCCGCCGGTTCGGGCCATTTGGGTGGGGTGTCGGGGGACAGCGTGCCCTGGTCCACGCCCAGGGACCAGGCCGCCTGGCGGGCCGCGCCCAGGGCGGTGTACGTGGCGGGGGCCGGGATGACGACCGTGGCTCCGAGCAGGGACGGGGCCAGGTCGCGGACCGCCGGGAGGTCGGCCGCCGCGCCGAGGAGGAAGACGCGGTCGATGCGGACGCCGCTGCGGCGCAGGACGTCCGCCGCGTCCGCCAGGCCGCACAGCATGCCTTCGAAGGCCGCGCGGGCGAGGTGTTCGGGCTTCATGCTCTCCCGGCGCAGCCCGGTGAGGGTGCCCGCCGCGTGCGGGAGGGCGGGGACGCGTTCGCCGGCCAGGTAGGGGAGGAAGACCAGGCCGTGGGCTCCGGGCGTGGAGCGGAGGGCGAGGTCGGAGAGGGCGGGCAGGTCGCAGCCGAGGAGTTCGGCCGTGCCGCGCAGGACCCGTACCGCGTTGAGGGTGCGGACCACCGGCAGGTGGTGGCCGGTGGCGTCCGCGTAGGCGGTGACGCCGCCGCTGGCGTCCGGGGGCAGGGCCGCCCCGTGGACCGCGCACACCGAGCCGGAGGCGCCGAGTGAGATGACCGCGTCGCCGGGGCCGACGCCGAGGCCGAAGGCGGCCGCCATGGTCTCCCCGGTGCCGGCGGAGATCAGCTGGCCTTCGGGGGTGCGGCCGGCCGGCTGGGCGGGGGCGAGGACTTCGGGGAGGGCGACGGCGTGGCCGAGGGCGAGTTCGACGAGTTCGGGGCGCCAGGCGCCGCCGAGCGGCGACCAGTAGCCGGTGCTGGAGGCGCCGCCGCGGTCGGTGGCCATGCGGGCGGGGCGGCCGAGGAGCTGCCACACCAGCCAGTCCTGGGCGAGGGCCACCCCGGCCACCCGGCGGGCGGCTTCCGGGTTGTCCCGGGCGAGCCGGCGCAGCCGGGCGACCGGCGCTCCGCCCTGCGGGACGGAGCCGACCGCGCGGCTCCAGGCGTCGGGGCCGCCGAGCGCGTCGACCAGTTCCCGGGCGGCGGCCTCCAGGGCCGCGGCCCGGCCGCGGTCCTCGCCGCCCACCGGCGGGGAGGCGGCGCGTACCGGGGCGCCGGTCTCGTCGAGGGCGACGACGGCGTGCGCCTGGGCGGCCACGCCGATGGCGGAGACGTCTTCCAGGACGCCGCCCCCGGCGGCCTCTCCCAGGGACAGCAGCCATGCCTCGGGCGTGGCTTCGGCGGCCGGGTGGTCGGCGTGTCCGTGCCGTACCACCTGGCCCGTATCGGCATCACAGACCACGATGCGGGTGTAAACGGATGAGCTGTCCAGACCGGCGACAATCCCCATGGGGCCGATGATGCCCTACCGCACCGGACATCCACCCCCGGCGATCAGTGTTGTGACAGTCCGCTCATCACTCTGTAGCGGTGGCTGTCGCGAGGGCGGTGGCGATGCCCTGGCCGCGCAGGGTGTCCCGCGCCGCCTGGGGCAGGCCGTCGTCCGTCACGATCGACTCGAACGCGTCCAGTCCGGCCACCCGGTACATGCCGAAGGTGCCGTACTTGGCGGACCCGGCCAGCAGGACCGAGCGCGAAGCGCTGGCCATGGCCGCCTGTTTGACCTCCACCTTCGCGGGCGACGGCGTGGTCACCCCGCGCTGCGGGTCCCAGGAACTGGTGGAGATGAACGCGATGTCCAGCGCGAGCTGGGTCAGCGTCTGCGCCGCGAGCCGCCCCACCGTGGAGCGGTTGGCGTGCTCTATGCGGCCCCCGGTGTGGATGACCTCCACGTCCGGGTTGCCCATCAGGGCGTTGGCCGTGGTGAAGTCGTTGGTCACCACCGTCATGCCCTGGCGCCGCACGAGGTGCGGGACCAGGGCCTGACAGGTGGTGCCGGCGTCCAGATAGACGGTGGTGCCGTCGTGCAGGAGTTCCCCCGCGCGGGCGGCGATGGCGAGCTTCGCCGGCTGGTCCATGGTCGACTTGTCGACGAAGCTCGGCTCGTGGTGCAGCTGCCCGGCGATGCGCACACCGCCGGGCACCGACACGGCGCGTCCCTGCCGCTCCAGTGCCGCGATGTCGCGCCGCACCGTCATGTGGGAGACCCCGAGCAGCTCGGTCAGCTGGTGCACGCTGAGCACCGCGTGCCCGCGCAGCAGCTTGATGAGCAGCTCCCGGCGCTGATCGGGGATCAGCGGGGTGTCCTGGGACGCGTCCGCGGCCACGTGCGTACCTCCCTGTGCCTTGTCTGTGTGTCGGCCTGTCTGTCTGTCAGCGTGTCAGCCGGCCGGTCCCGGGCGTCAGATGACGCCGAACCCGTACAGCGCGTACACGATCGCGAAGCCGGTGACCCCGGACAGGGCCGAGGCCACGCCGATGGAACGGATGCCCTGGCCGACCGTCATGTTGGACAGGGTGGTGGTGACCCAGAAGCCCGAGGAGTTGGCGTGCTTCATGATCTGCGCTCCGGTGCCGCACGCCAAGTAGATGGCCAGCGCGGAGATGCCCAGGCCCTCGGCGAGCGGTTCCATGATCGCGGCGGCGGTCATCACGCCGAGGATATTCGAACCCGTGATGGTGCAGATGGCCGCGGCCACCAGGAAGGGCACGATGATCGGGGACAGGCCCCAGTCCTGGATCATGTCGGCGACGGAGTCCGCCACCTCGGTGTCCCGGACGATCGTGGCCAGTGCGCCACCGACACCGGTGAGGGCCAGCGGCAGCGCCGCGAGCTTCAGACCGGCCTCGAACAGGTCGTTGACGGTTTCCTTGTCCGCCCACCGGCGGCCGAACAGCGGCAGCGCGGACAGGCAGCCCAGGAACAGGGCTATGACGGGCGCTCCGACGAACTCCAGCGTCTTCGCGACGGCGTTGTCGGCCTCGAAAAGGTCGATCATGAAGGAGTTCATCATGATCAGCACGATGGGCAGGAAAACCGGCACCAGCGACATCCACAGCGGGGGGAGATCCTGCTTGTCCTCCGCGTCCGTACCCGTGCCCGCGCCGCCCGTGCCTCCGGAGGTGCCGCCGCCCTGGCCGGCCAGGTGCGCGACGAACTCGGGCTTGGGGTCCACGTGCGTCTTGATGGTCAGCAGGTACAGCGTCGCGACGATGATGCCCGGAATGGCCACGACCAGACCCCACAGCGTCGCCTCACCCAGGTCGACGCCCAGCAGCGAGGTGGCGGCCAGCGGGCCGGGGCCCGGGGGGATGAGCGAGGTCATCACGTAGGCGCCGATGTACAGGATCGGGCCGAGCCGCATCATGGACATCTTCGACTGGAACGCGATGGCCGACACCACCGGGATCAGCATCAGCACCACGGTGTCGGCGATCAGCGGGATGCCCACCACCGACGAGGCGAGCACGACCGCCCACGGCACCTTGCGCCCGGAGAACAGGCTCAGCGCGGCCTGGGTGATCCGCAGGGCGGCGCCGCTCAGCTCCAGCATCTTCCCCAGCACACAGCCGAAGATGACCAGCAGACCCACACTGGCCATGGTGTTGCCGAAGCCGGTGGTGATCAGCTCGATCGTCTTGGTGCCGCCCATGCCGAGCGCCATGCCCAGCGAGGTGACGATGATGAACAGGGTGGCCACCGGGTGGACCTTGAACTTGGCGATCAGCAGCACCAGCGCCGCGATCGCCGCGCCGAACGCGAAGAGCGTGTAGGCGTCGGACATGGCGAACCTCTTTGTTTCGTGGCCGCGTCACTGCGGCCGTCCTGGGGAGGGGGAGTGGGGGGAGATCAGGGGGCGGGGACGGGGATCCCGGGGTAGGCCGCGCGCCCGGCGGTCCAGGCGGCGAGCAGGTCGGGGTCGCAGCCGCTCACGTCGTCGAGGGTGAGCAGCGAACCGGCCGCCACGTCCCGGACGAGGGTGGCGTGCGCGGCCAGGTACAGCGGCGCGGTGCCGGCGGGCGCGTCCGCTTCGGGGAGCAGGACGGGGGCCACGCCGGTGACCTCGTGGTGGTGGCCGCCCATGGTGAGGACGGTCCCGGCGGACAGGTCCTGGGTGGCGCGCCCGGCGAGTACGGCGTGCTGGGCGGGGGTGGGGGACCCGGCGGGGATGCCGCGCAGGACGGCGTCGCGCAGGGTGGTCGGGGTCTCGACGCCCATCAGGTGGTAGGGCAGGTAGAGGCAGGCGTACCGGCCGTCGCGGCTGACGACGTGTCCCTTCTGCCGCAGCGTCTCCCAGGTGATGGAGTCGTGGGTGCGGACGACGACGAACACGCCCCCGGCGAAGCTGGCTTCCCCGGGGAGCCGCAGCACGCTGAAGACGTCCACGACGCCGGGCCGGGTGACGACGCCGCCGTGCTCGCGCAGCGCGTACACGTCGGCGAGTTCGGCGGTGCGGGCCACCGGGTAGTGCAGCGCCTCGACGTCCGGGGTGAACCCGGTGCTGGTGGCGACCACGGCCATCTCGCAGTAGTCGGCGGCGGCGCTGCGCTTGAGGCCGCTGACGGCCTCGGCGCGGGCGGCGAGGGTGGTGCGGACGCCCTCGGGGCCGTCGGCCAGCTTCAGCAGGCCGCCGAGGGCGGGGGCGTGGACGGTCTGGTCG
>NZ_JBHWJL010000358.1:0-4715 GCF_042731495.1 Streptomyces sp. NPDC059853 | reverse complement strand
GTTCCGGCTACCCCAGGACTGCCTCCCATCGGGTGCCATCGGCCGAGGCTCCGGCCGGCAGGCGGTCACGGGCACCGGTGTCGCCGTACAGGCTCCAGCGGAACCAGTCGAGGAAGGTGTTCTCGGTCTGCGGGTAGGTCGGGAAGTCCGGGACCAGATAGGAGCCGTGGTCCGCTCCCAGATGGGTGAGGAAGGCCTTGGGAGCGGCGAGTTTGTCGTACGCGGCGCGGGCCGACTGGTAGTCGCAGGTCGGGTCCCGGTCGCCGTGGATGAACAGGACGTTGGCCCCGACCGCGCCGGTCGGGTCGCCCATGTCCACGCAGGCGATGGGGACTGCGGCGGCGATGCGTTCGTCCGGCCACGCGGTGACCAGGCCCTGGGTGGTCATCCCGCCCATGGAGTGGCCGGAGACGCCGACTCCGGCGGCGGTGTCGATGTGGCCGGCGATCGGGTCGTCCCAGGAGTCGTTCAGCGCGAGGGTCCGCGTGATGACCTCGGACACGTCACGCGACCATTCGCCGCCGTAGACGCTCCCGAGGTTGGTGTTGTCGGAGAAGGAGGGGGCGGGGCAGATGAAGCCCGCCGCGGCCAGACCGTTGGTCTGCGAGGAGTAGCAGTCGGAGTTGCATCCCATGCCGTGGCTGAATTCGGCGATGGGGAACACACCGTCGGCGACGGGCGCGTTGGGGACGGGCCGGCCACCCGGGGTCCCGGCGGCGGGGTAGAAGACCTTGGTGAACAGCGCACGGCCGCCGCGGGACCAGTGGTACTCCCGGACTCCGACGGCGAAGGTCTGCGTGGGGGCCGGCTGGGTCCTGGGGGCGGGGAGTGCCTGTACCGGCGCGGCGCCGAGCAGGGCGGCGCCCGTGCCGATCGCTCCGGCCGCGCCGAGACCCAGGAGCGTGCGTCGTCGCATCGTCATGGGTGACTCCTTGTGTGGGGGAGGGTGGGGGAGGTGTGCCGACGGCCGGGCAGGTCCCGGCCGCGTGGGGGATCAGCAGCTGTTCGTGGTGTTGGTGGCCAGCCCCAGGCGCCAGGGGAGTTCGTGGTACTCGCCGCCGGCGGAGGGGTCCATCCCCTGGTACAGGAGCCGGAGGTCGCAGGGGTCGATGGTCATGGTCTGGTCGTTGGTGGAACGGATCAGCTCGCCGTGACTGATGTCCTGTGTCCAGGCGCCGCCTTCGAAGGTGACGTTGGCGCGGCTGGCGAAGGGGTTCTGCTGGGTGTCGGCCAGCGGTGTCCAGGCGCCGGTCAGGCCCTCGGCGGTGAAGGCGCGGTACCAGCGGCGCCCGTCCGGGCCGATGGCCTCCCAGATCAGCAGATAGGTGTCGCTGTCGCCGACGCGGTAGACGGCACCGCCCTCGAAGAGGTCGTGCGCGCCGTCCTCCAGGACGATCCGGGTGTTGTCGAAGCCGTCCGGGAACTGGGCCAGGGTGGTCTCGGACCGGTAGACGTGGCCGTTGTCGTCCGCGGAGAACAGGTAGCACATGGTGTCGTCGCAGATGACGAAGAAGTCGAGCCAGTTGCCGTCGCCGATGTTCTGCCGGACCACCTCGGGCACGCTGTCCATGAAGTTCCGCGGCGCCGACCAACTGGTGGGGTCGCTGGGGTCGGTGGTGGTGGAGTACGAGGGCAGGCCGGTCTGGTAGACGAGGTACCACTCGTCGCCGGGCGCGAAGTAGAACGCGTGGGGTGCCGCGCGGTAGCCGGGTCCGATGGCGGACGCGGCTTCCAGGTCGGTCTGCGGAGCGGTGGCGGCCTGGGACCAGTCGGTGAAGCTGGTGTGGGCCAGTCCCCAGTCGCCGCTGGTGTCGACCGAGGTGAAGAAGACGTGCCAGGTTCCGTCGTCGTCCTGGACGACCGAGGGGTCCTTGGCCGCGAGGGAGTTGATGTCCGGCGAAGGGGAGATCAGCGGCCCGCTGGAGGACCACTGGAAGCTGCTGGGTAACTGCTGCTGGGCGGCGCGGTCCTGGGAGGCGGCGCCCTCCACCTGCTCGCCGGAGGCGGGTGCGGCGGTCAGCGCCAGCGCCGCACCGAGCAGGAGGACGACGGCCGCGTGGAGGGGCCGGGAGCGGGAACGGCGTACTGGGGAAAACATCGGCGTCTCCGTGTCGGCTCGGCCGGTGGGCTCACCCACGAGAACGTCGCCTGGCCATGTGTCCGGCACAGCGGGGTGTGGGGGGACCTCACCGGAACAAAACGGATGGTGCGCGTACGTCCTGCCCTGGCCCGCGGACGTGGGGTACGGACCAGCGGCCAGTGCGCATGTTCGGCAGGCCGAACATCGACTGACCCTTCGGACGCCTCGGATGATAGCGAGGGCAAGGCCTGAGTCAACACACGTCGTACGGATTTCCCGCTCCGCCGGCCGGCCGGTGCGGGCCGCCGCGCCGCCCGGGAGCCGGGGCCTGCCGTGCGCGCGTCGCGCGGCCGGGCAGGTCCCCGGGCACTCCGGAGCGCGTCCCGCCCGCCGCCGCACCGTCCGCGGGGGACGGCGCGCCGCCGACGCGGGCCCGCACCGGCAAAGCCGCCCGGCCGACCGGGGGATGGCACCGGGGAAGGCGCCACCCGACCGGCCCGCAGGCGCGGTCCCAACAGCTCAACTGCGGGTGCGCCCGTGATGCCGCCGTGACGTGATGGGGGCATGGCAGACCACCCTGACAAGCGCCGGCCCGCCCCCGTCAAGGGGCCCGTCGGCGCCGCCCGCCGGGCCGGGCACCGCCTGGCCGCGCTGACCGGGCACACCGTCGACGGCGTATCCGCCGTCAGCCCCATCGACAAGGGATGGCGGGTACGCGTCGACGTGGTCGAGGTGCCCCGTATCCCCGACACCACCAGCCTGATGGCCACCTACGAGGTCGATCTCGACCGCGACGGCCGTCTCCTGCAGTACGAGCGGGTGCGCCGCTACCGCCGGTGCGCCACCGACGACTGAACCTCCGACCGAGGGAGAGCCTCATGAGCACGACCACCACTACCTACCGGGATGATGTCGCGTGTGTGCCGCGTACCGGCACCCTCTACGACGTCATCGACATCATCCTCGACCGTGGCATGGTCATCGATGTCTTCTTGCGGGTCTCCCTCGTCGGGATCGAGATCGTCAAGGTGGACATAAGGATCGTCATCGCCAGCGTCGACACCTATCTGCGGTTCGCCGAAGCGTGCAACCGGATGGACCTGGAGGCCGACACCCGCAGCCGCACCGTTCCCGAACTCTTCGGCGACATGAGCGGGGGCGGGGTCGGCATGGTCGGCAAGGCCGGCAAGAAGGGCGCCAAGCACGCCGCCAAGGCCGGCGAGAAGAAGGCCAAGGGCGTGGCCGGCAAGGCCAAGAAGGCCGCCGGCGGGGCCAAGGACAAGGTCAAGAGCGCTCTGCCGGGCAGACTCGGCGAGATCGGGGACTGACATGAGCCGGTTCTACGTGTACGGCGTGGTCCGTACGGGGCAGCCCCTGCCCGCCGGGCTCACCGGAGTGGGGAGCCCGCCCGAACCGCTGCGCGCCCTGCCCGCCGGGGAGCTGACGGCGGTCGTCAGCGCCGCGCCGGACGGCATGCTGGCCCGGCGCCGCGACATCATCGCCCACCAGGACGCCCTCATCGCGCTGGCCGCGGCCGGCCCGGTGATCCCGATGCGCTTCGGCTCCGTGGCACCCGACGAGGACACCGTACGGGCCCGGCTGGCCGACCGCCCCGACGAGCAGCTGGCCGTCCTGGAACGCCTCGCCGGCCGGGTGGAGATGAACCTCAAGGCGCTCGTCGTCGAGGACGCGCTGCCCCAACTGCTGCGCGAGGACGGCCGGCTGCGCCGGCTGCACAGCCAGTTGCGCGCCCACCCCGGGTACGAGGCGAGCATCCGGCTCGGCCAGGCCGTCGCCGAAGGACTGCAACGCCGGGCGCTGCGCGCCGCCGTCCGCACCCGGGACCGGGTGCGCGCCCTGGCCGACGACACGGCCACCGGGCCCGAACTCGACGGCTGCGTCCTCAACCTGTCCTTCCTGCTGCGCCGCGAGGCCGAGGAGGAGTTCCGGACCACGGTGGCCGACTGCGTGGCCGAGTACACCGGGCACGCCGACTTCCGGCTCTCCGGCCCGCTGCCCTGCTTCAGCTTCACCGGACCCCCGGGCCGGCCCGCCCCGGCCCGCCGCCCGGCCCCCACCACCGCCCGGGTGCGCTGACATGGGCCTGCTCTCCGAGATCCTCCTGCTGCCGCTCGCCCCGGTGCGGTTCACCGGCTGGGTCGCCGAGCGGATCACCGACGCGGCGGAGGAGGAACTGTACGACCCCGCGCCCCTGATGACCCGGCTCCGGCAACTGCATCTGGCCCTGGAGCAGGGCGAGGTGACCCCCGAGGAGTTCGAGGAGCGGGAGGAACGGCTGCTGCTCGCCATCCAGCAGCGCCAGGAACCGGAGCACGAGCCGCCCCCGTATCCCACCGGCTGACCGTATCTCCCGCGGAAAGGACAGGCACCGTCGATGGACAACACCAAAACCGCTCTCGCCGCCGGCATCGCCGGCGGGTATCTGCTGGGCCGGACCCGAAAGGCCAAGGTCGCCCTCGCCGTGGCCACCTATGTCATCGGCCGCCGTTTTCCGCTGACACCACGCCATCTCGCCGAGGAGGGCATGCGCCGGCTGCGCGAGCACCCGCAGTTCGGTGAGCTGAGCGAACGGATGCGCGGCGACCTCCTGGAGTCCGGACGCACCGCCCTCTCC
>NZ_JBHWJL010000357.1:0-4751 GCF_042731495.1 Streptomyces sp. NPDC059853 | reverse complement strand
CCCCGCTTTTCCCCCGTTCCCCCGTTCCTCAGGCGACCAGTTCGCCGAAGGACTCCTCCACGTCCCGCCCCATGCTCAGCGAGCGGTCCTCGCGCAGCCGGCGCAGGGTGCGCCAGATGCTGCTCTTCACCGTGCCGACGCTGATGTTCAGCGTGGCCGCGATCTCCGGGTCGGTCTGGCCCTCGTAGTACCGCAGCACCAGCATGGTGCGCTGCTGCTCGGGCAGCCGGGCCAGGGCCTGCCACAGCACGGTGCGCAGTTCGGTGCCGCGCATCGTGTCGTACTCGCCCGGCGACTCGGGCAGTTCCTCGGTCGGGTACTCGTTCAGCTTGCGGCGGCGCCACGCGCTGATGTGCAGATTGGTCATGGTGCGCCGCAGATAGCCGCCGACCGCCGCCTTGTCGGTGATCCGCTCCCAGGCGCGGTACGTGGACAGCAGCGCGCTCTGGAGCAGGTCCTCCGCCTCGTGGCGGTCTCCGGTGAGGTGGTACGCGGTCGCGTACAGGGAGGCGCGGCGCTCTCGCACGTAGGCGGTGAACTCCGCCTCCGTGACCCCCTCGCGCCGCGCTCCCCGCACGGCTCCCCCGTTCCCCCGGGTCCCCCCGCTTTCCCCCGTTGTCCCCCCCGACGCGTCCACCGCACTGAGGTGCGCCGGGCGCGGGTGACCGATGCCGCGGTGGCTCCCCAGCCGGTTCGCGGCGCCGGACGCTGTGTTCCCCGTCACGTCGCACCGGGCGGGAACCAGGGAGGAGCGAGCGCGCGTCGTACCGACTGCCGTGTTGCTGATGCTGTGCAGTGCGCTCATCCCGCTGCCCCCATCGTCTCGCCGTGCTGTGCTCTGTGCGTCGGGGAATACATTGCCCGGCCAGTTTCATGGGCCCGTCCCCCAACTGTCACAGCGGTGTCACAGGGGCCGCGTCCCCTTGTCCCGGGAACGCACGGTCGAAGTCTCCGGGGTCCATAGGCCACAATGAGCCGCGTGGCTTTCCTGTTGCTGATCGAGGACGACGAGGCGGTACGTACGGCCCTGGAGATGAGCCTGTCTCGCCAGGGGCACCGTGTGGTGACCGCCGCGACGGGTGAGGACGGCCTCACGCTCCTGCGGGAACAGCGGCCCGATCTCATCGTCCTGGACGTCAATCTGCCCGGAATCGACGGATTTGAGGTCTGCCGTCGCATTCGTCGCACCGATCAGCTGCCGATCATCCTGCTCACCGCGCGCAGCGACGACATCGACGTCGTCGTCGGCCTGGAGTCCGGCGCCGACGACTACGTGGTGAAACCCGTCCAGGGCCGCGTCCTGGACGCCCGTATCCGCGCCGTCATGCGGCGCGGCGAACGCGAGTCGCACGACGCGGCCACCTTCGGCGCCATCGTCATCGACCGCGCCGCCATGACCGTCACCAAGAACGGCGAGGACCTCCAGCTCACCCCCACCGAGCTGCGTCTCCTCCTCGAACTGAGCCGCCGCCCCGGCCAGGCGCTGTCCCGGCAGCAACTGCTGCGTCTGGTGTGGGAGCACGACTACCTCGGCGACTCCCGCCTGGTGGACGCCTGCGTCCAGCGGCTGCGCGCCAAGGTCGAGGACGTGCCCTCCTCCCCCAAGCTGATCCGTACCGTGCGCGGCGTGGGCTACCGGCTGGACGCGCCTTCGTGACCGACACCCCCGCCCGCAGCCGGGGCCGGCTCATACGCGGTGCCCTGCGGCTCACCTCGCTGCGGCTGCGCCTGGTCACCGTGTTCGCGCTGGTGGCGCTGGTCGCCGCCGTCTCGGTGTCGGGCATCGCCTACTGGCTCAACCGCGACGCCGTCCTCACCCGCGCGCAGAACTCGGCCCTGAAGGACTTCAGCCAGGCCCTCGGCGACGGCGCCGGCGGGGTGCCCGAACAGGCGTCCTGCGAGATGCTCCGCGACATGGGCACGATCATGACCAGCGGCAACCAGACCTACCAGGTGGTGCTGGTCGACCGGGACAGCTCCGAGGGCGAGTGCGTCATCGAGACCGACCCGTCGGTGTTCCGGCTGGACATGGTCCCCGCCTCGCTCGCCGACGCGGTGCACCAGGAGCGCGACGACACCGACGCGCCCTACCACCTGTACTGGCAGCGGGTGGAGATCGACGGCGACCCGTATCTCATCGGCGGCGCCCAGGTCATCGACGGCGGCCCCACCGGCTACATGCTCACCTCGCTCATACCCGAGCGCGACGACCTCAACTCGCTGGCCTGGTCGCTCGGCATCGCCACCGCGCTCGCCGTCATCGGCTCGGCCCTGCTCGCCCAGGCCGCCGCCACCATGGTGCTGCGGCCCGTCGCCCGGCTCAGCAACGCGGCGCAGCGGCTCGGCGAGGGCAAGCTGGACACCCGGCTCGAAGAACGCGGCGCGGACGAGCTGGCCGAGTTGTCGCGCACGTTCAACGCCGCCGCCGCGTCCCTGGAGCAGCGCGTGACGGAACTGCGCGCCCGGGAGGCCGCCAGCCGCCGTTTCGTCGCCGACATGTCGCACGAACTGCGCACCCCGATGACCGCCATCACCGCCGTCACCGACGTGCTGGAGGAAGAGGTCGACAGCCTCGACCCCATGATCGCGCCGGCCGTGCAGCTGGTGGTGAGCGAGACCCGCCGGCTCAACAGCCTGGTGGAGAACCTGATGGAGGTCACCCGCTTCGACGCGGGCACCGCCAAGATGGTCCTGGACGACGTCAACATCGCCGACCAGGTCACCCACTGCATCGACGCCCGGGCCTGGCTGGACGCGGTCGAGCTGGACGCCGACCGGACGATCACCGCCCGGCTCGACCCGCGCCGTCTCGACGTCATCCTGGCCAATCTCATCGGCAACGCCCTCAAGCACGGCGGCGGCCGGTCGGTACGGGTCTCGGTGCGCGAGGAGATCGACCCGGCGGCGGGCCGGGACGACGTCGTGGTGGAGGTCGCCGACCAGGGGCCCGGCATCCCCGAGGACGTCCTGCCGCACGTCTTCGACCGGTTCTACAAGGCGAGCGCGTCGCGCCCGCGCTCCGACGGCAGCGGGCTCGGGCTGTCGATCGCGCTGGAGAACGCCCATCTGCACGGCGGTGAGATCTCGGCCGCCAACGCGCCGGAGGGCGGCGCCGTGTTCACGCTGCGGCTGCCGCGCGAGGCGCCGGGTGGCGGCGAGAGCGGTGACGGCGGTGACGGCGACGGCGGCGGTGACGGCGGAGACGACAGCGGCGGCAACGGCGGCAACGGAAACGCCGAGCGGAACCGTCCGGAGGACCCGGCCGGGCCGGGGAAGGAACGCCACACGTGACCCGAGGAACCCTCCGCACCGGCCCCGCCCTCGTGGCGGCGTGCCTGGCGCTGGCGGCCACCGCCGGCTGCGGCATCCGCCCCACCAACGTGCCGGTGGACGCCGGCCCCGCCCCGTCCCGCGCCAGCTGCGACACCGCGATGGAGACCGGCGCGGGCACGGCGACCGGCACGGTGGTCGCCGACGCCACCGAGGTGTACCTGGTGTGCGGCACCCGCGTGGAACCCGTACCGCGCCCCGTGGACGTCACGGCGGCCGGCACCGACCGGGTGGCGCTGGCCACCGCGCTGCTCACCGAGTTGCAGAACGACCCGGGCGAGGAGGAGCAGGCGGCCGGTTTCACCAGCGCGGTACCGCTGGACCTGGCCGTCACCGGCCCGGTCGGGGACGACCCGGCCACGGTGCTGCGGCTGAGCGAACGCCCCAGCGACCTCCCGGCCTTCGCGCTCGCCCAGATCATCTGCACCTTCGCCCAGGTCGAACAGCTCGGCAACGGCCACGCCGTCGTGCTGGGCGGCCCGGCCGACTCCCCCGACCCGCGCCCCCAGACCTATCCGTGCAGCGCGGCGATGCGGCACAGCCCCGAATCCGCGCCGTCGGTGGGCCGTTCCCTGTGAGCCCGGCACCGTGAGCGGCACATCACATCGGCGGTAAACGGAACCGCGCCGGGGGGCAGCCGCGTCCTGGAATCCGTGCACCGTCATCACGGCGGCCCGGCAGGGCCCGCCCAGCGCGCAAGCGGTCATCGTGGCACGGTCCGCGATCGGAGGGCAGACCCGAGGCTTCGGGTGGTGGCCTTCGTTCTGCTCACCGTCTACCTGGCCGTGGTGGGGTGGCTGATGCTGCGCCCGCGCTCGGTGATGTGGGTCTCACCGCCCAACCTGGAGCCGTTCGCCACCATCCGCGCGGATCTGTCCGCCGGCCCGGCGCAGGCACTGCGCACGATCGGCACGGGCCTGGCCGCCTTCGCCCCGCTGGGCGTGCTGCTGCCGATGCTGGGGCAGCGGCTGGGCGGGACGCGGTTCGTCTCGCTCTTCCGCACGGTGTTCGCCGCCGCGATGATCTCGCTCGGCATCGAGCTGCTGCAATCGCTGGAGCCCACCCGGGTCGCCGATGTGGACTCGCTGCTGCTGAACACCTGCGGCGTCACGCTGACGCACCTGCTGTGCTACGCGAAGCTGCGGGACTGGGTGCTGCGGGACACCCGGCCGCCCTCCCCCTCCCCGTCCTCCGGGACGGAACACGACCCCGTCCCCGCGCCGCTGGGCTCGGCGGCGCCGGTCCGGCCGCCGCAGGCGCGCCGTACCACGCACCGGGCGGGCCTCGCGCCGGGCAGCGCGTCCGCCGCCGCGCGCTAGGTGTACTGATCACGAGCGTTGTTGACAGTGGTCAGGGGTTGATCTAAGGCGAAGACCTCCGGTGTGGTGGAGGTGTCGAGTCTTCACCGCACGGAGGTCTTC
>NZ_JBHWJL010000356.1:0-4774 GCF_042731495.1 Streptomyces sp. NPDC059853 | reverse complement strand
CAGCCCCGTGACGGACCGCAGGCTCATCGCCGCCTCCACCGCCACGATCGAATCGGCCCCGGCGAGAAAGAAGTGGTCGTCGTCACCGGCCGGCTCCGCCCCCACCGCCCGCCGCCACACCTCGGCCACCGCCGCCCGCAGCCGCTCCCCGCCGGCCTCCGGCCCCCCGCTCACCGGCCGCCGCCTCCGTCCTGCGTCCGCGTCACCAGCACGTCCCCGATCGCCAGCGCGTCCAGCGAGGACCGGGCGAAGGTCTCCACCGCCTCCCGGGGGGTGCGCACGATCGGCTGCCCCCGCAGATTGAACGAGGTGTTGAGCACCACCGGCGTGCCGTGGTCGTCACCGAACCGCCGGATCAGCTCCCAGAACAGCGGCGACTGCGCCCGGTCCACCACCTGCACCCGGGCCGAACCGTCCACGTGCGTGATCGACGGCAGCACCTCCCGGTACTTCTCGCGCACCTGCGCCACGCACAGCATGTGCCGGTACAGCCCCTCCTGACCGGGCGCGATCTCGAAGAACTCCCCGGCCCGCTCCGCCGTCACCGCCGGGGCGAACGGCCGGAACTCCTCCCGCTGCTTGACCACGGCGTTCAGATGCGCCCGCATCCTCGGCACCCGCGGGTCGGCCAGGATGCTGCGGTGCCCCAGCGCCCGCGGCCCGAACTCCATCCGCCCCTGGAACCACGACACCACCGCCCCGCCGCCCAGCAGCGCCGACACCCGCGCGAGCAGCGTCTCCCGGGCGAGACCGGAGTCCACCGCGAAACCCGGGCCGAGAGCCGTCACCGCCGCCGCGATCTCCGCGGGGCCGAACCCCTCACCCCAGTACGGCATCGTCATCGCCCGCGGCGCGGCCGGCCGCCTGCGGCGCAGTTCCCACAGCGCCGCCCCCAGGGCGCTGCCGTCGTCCCCCGAGGCCGGCTGCACGAACATCTCGTCCACCAGCCCACTGCGGGCGATCACCCCGTTCGCCGTGCAGTTCAGCGCCACCCCGCCCGCCATGCACAGCCGCCGCGAGGCACCGCCGGGCATCTCCTGTGCCGCGCGCAGCACATGCAGCAGACTCTCCTCCAGGGCGTGCTGCACCGTCGCCGCCACGTCCATGTGCCGCTGCTCCAGCGGCGCCTGCGGATGCCGGGCCGGCCCGAACAGTTCCTCCAGCCGCCGGATCACCCCCCGGTGCGTCTCCCGCTCCAGCGGCGTACGGTCGTGCGCCAGCAGCGGGGAGCGCAGCGCACCGTCCGGCAGCCGCCGCATCAGCTCCCCGTCGGCCGCCGCGAACCGCGCCGGATCCCCGTACGGGGCGAGCCCCATCACCTTGTACTCGTCCATCCCGGGCAGAAACCCCAGGTACTGGGTGACGACGCTGTACAGGATGCCCAGCGAGACGCCGATCGGATACCGCCGCAGCGTCCGCAGCCCGGGGCCCTCACCGGCGTGCACCGAGGTCGCCTCGGTCTCGCCCATGCCGTCGGCCACCAGCACCGTCGCCGCGTCGAACCCGCTCAGCCAGTAGGCGCTGGCCGCGTGCGCCAGATGGTGTGGCACCCGCACCAGCTTCCGCTCCCAGTCCCGGCCCGGGAAGTGCTCCCGCAGCACGTCCCGCTGGACCTCCTCCGCGTACACCTCGCGGAACCAGCGGCGGGTGAAGGCGTCCCGCTCGAACGCCGCCGACGGCTCGTACCGGAAGCCGTGCGCCACGACGTCCACCTCGTCCGGCGTCACCCCCGCCATCCGCAGACAGGCGGCGATCGCGTCGACCGGGAACGCCCCGGTGCCCTTGTCGCCGTCGTGCCGCTCCTGGGCGGAGGCGGCCAGCACCCCGTCCTCACCGACGAGCGCGGCGGCCGCGTCCAGACCCTGCACCAGCCGCAGCTCGCGGCTGTCGAGGCCGGGCAGCAGATCGCGCTTCACCGCCTGTGCCCGGTCCAGTCCGCTGATTCCCAGTACCAGCACCATCAGGCTCCCCTCGGTTCGGTCCGATCGCGCACCGCGTCGGCCACGGCGCCGACATGGGGCCGGCGCAGCATCTGGAAGTGGTCGCCGTCCGTGTACGCGACCGTCAGCGACCCCGTCAGCTCCCGCCACCCGGCCACGGCGCGCTCGCGCCCGGCGGGATCGTCGGCCCGCGACAGCACCAGCCGGGTCTCCCCGGCGAACCGGGCCGGCCGCCAGCGGCCGAGCGCCGCCAGCAGATCCCGCCAGTACGCCAGCAGCGTGGCGGTGGTCGGCCCGTCCAGCTCCGCCAGTGCCGCCGCGTCCACCCCGAGCGCCGCCAGCACCGCGCCGCCCCGGCCGGACGGGGTGTCGGCCAGCAGCGCGCCGGGGCCCTCGCGCCGCACGGCCGCGCGCAGTTCCTCCAGTCGGCCCACCGTCACCCCGGGCCGCCCGTCGTCCGTGCCGTCGGTGCCGTCAGTGCCGTCCGTGCCGTCCGCCGGAGCGTGCGCGCCGGGCGCGCGGCCCGGCTCCGCGTCGATGACGACCAGGCGCGCCACCGGCACCCCGGACGCCCGCAGCCGGACCGCCACCTCGTGGGCGATCGCGCCGCCCGCCGACCAGCCCGCCACCACTACCGGCCCGCGCCCGGCCAGCAGCGGCGCCAGCTCCCGCGCGTACCCGGCCGCCAGGGTGCCCAGTTCACCCGGCGCGGCCCCGGAGGACGGATCGCCCTGGACACCCAGCACCTCGAACTCCCCGGCCAGCTGCGCCACCAGCTCCCGGTAGCCGAAGAGCGTGCCGCCCAGCGGATGCGCCAGCACCAGCGGCACCGCCCCCGGTGTCCCGCCCAGCGGCACCACCCGGTCGCTGCCCGCGCCCGCGCCGTCCAGGTGGGCGGCCTGGGCGGCGACCGTCGGCGCCCCGTACAGCCGGGCCAGCGGCACCCGCACCCCGAACCGCTCCCGCAGCCGCTCCGCGAGCCGCACCGCCAGCAGCGAGTGACCGCCCAGCGCGAAGAAGTCCTCGTGCAGCCCGACCGAGGGGCGGCCCAGCAACTGCGCCCACACCTCGGCCAGCCGCCGCTCCGTGGCGGTCCGCGGCGCCTGCCCGTCCGCCGTCCCGCCGTCCGCCGCACCCGGCACCGGCAGCGCCGCCCGGTCCAGCTTCCCGCTCGCGGTGCGCGGCAGCTCCCCGATCCGCACCACGTCCGTGGGGATCGCCGCCTCGGGCAGCAGCCGCGCCAGATGCCGCCGCAACTGCGCGGGCTCCGGCAGCCGTTCCCCGGCCGGCACCACATGCGCCACCAGCCGGGGCCGGGTACCCGCTGCCGCCTGATGGGCCGTCACCACGGCCGTCGCGACCGCCGGATGGGTGCGCAGCGCCGCCTCCACCTCGGCCGGCTCCACTCGCTGCCCGGCGATCTTCACCTGCCCGTCCGTGCGGCCCCGGAACTCCAGCAGCCCCTCCGCCGTGAACCGCCCCAGGTCCCCGCTGCGGTACAGCCGGCTCCCCGGCGGCCCCCACGGATCGGGCACGTACCGGTCGGCGGTCAGCGCCGGATCCCGCAGATAGCCGCGCCCCACCCCGGCCCCGCCGATGTGGATCTCGCCCACCGTCCCCGGCGGCACCGGATCGCCCGCCGCGTCCAGCACCCGCACCACCGTGTTGGCGTCCGGCCGGCCGATCACCGGCAGCGGCCGGCCCTCGAACGCCGCGTACGTCGCCTCCACCGTGGTCTCGCTCGGCCCGTACGCGTTGAACGCCGTCACCCGCGGGTCGTCCCGCAGCGCCGCCCACAGATCCGGCGGGCACGCCTCCCCGCCCAGCACGATCACCCGGGGCGGATACGGCGCCTCCAGCAGCCCGGCCTCCACCAGCAACTGCACCTGCGCGGTCGTCATGTCCAGGGTGTCCACCGCCGTCGCGCGCCGCCGCGCCCGCTCCACCAGCAGCCGCGGATCGCGCCGCTCCTCCGCCGAGAGCAGCGTCAGCGGATGCCCGTCCAGCAGCGCCAGGATCTGCGCCAGGAAGAAGTCCGACACGAACGCCGAGGTACCGGCCGCCATCCGCAGCGCCCGGCCGCCGCCCGCCGCCCGCAGCCGGGGGAGCAGCGTCCGTTCCGCGAAGTTCGCCAGCCCGCCGTGCTCGATGAGGACGCCCTTGGGGCGCCCCGTCGACCCCGAGGTGTACAGCACCGCCGCCAGGTCGCGCGGCCCCACCGCCGGGAACACCACCGGCTGCCCGTCCCCGTCCGGGCCCGTCCCGGCCCCCCGCCCCGGTTCAAGGGTCAGTACCGCAACGCCCTCCGGTACCGGCCCGCCGCCGTCCGGCCCGGCCAGCACCAGCACCGGCCCCGCCTCCTCGGCCATCAGCCGCTGCCGCGCGGCGGGCAGCTCGGGATCGAGCACTACGAACGCGGCACCCGCCCGCCACACCGCCCAGATCGCGGTGAGCGCCGCCCGGCCGGGCCGCAGCCGCACCCCCACCACGTCCCCGCGCCGCACCCCGGCCCGCACCAGCCGCCGCGCCAGCGCGTCCACGGCGGCCGCGAACCCGGCGAAGGACAGCTCACCCGCCGCGTCCCGCACCGCCACCGCCCCCGGTGTACGGGCGGCCCGCTTCGCCAGCGCCGCGTGCACCGGCCGCGTCGGCAGCTCCCGCACCGGGCCCTGCCACGCCGCCAGCCGCTCCCGCTCCGCCGCACCCGCCGCCAGCACCTCCCGCAGCGGGGCCCCGGGGCGCCGCCCCAGCTCCGCCAGCAGCCCGCCGAACGACTCCAGCAGCCGCTCCGCGCTCACCCCGTCGTACAGCGCCGGACGGAGGGCGAGCGCCTG
>NZ_JBHWJL010000355.1:0-4774 GCF_042731495.1 Streptomyces sp. NPDC059853 | reverse complement strand
CGGCCGGCCCACGGGGCCGGGGCACCGCTCCCGGGCCCGGCCGCCGCGCGCCGGGGCTCACCGCATGACGCTGCCGCCCGCGATCACCAGGGACTCACCCGTCACATAGCCGCCGTGCACCAGCGCCCACACCCAGTCGGCGATCTCCTCGGGACGGGCCACCCGCCGCAGCGGTATGCCCGCCGCCACGTCGGCCATCCGGCCGGTCGCCGCGTTGCCCGGGGTGTCCACCCAGCCGGGGGCCACCGCGTTGACCGTGATGTCGTCCGGAGCCAGTTCGATGGCCAGGGACTTGGTCAGCGAGACCACCGCCGCCTTCGAGGCGCTGTACAGCAGCTGCCCGGGGGAGACCGCGAAGGCGTCCACCGAGGCGAAGTTCACCACCGCGCCGCCACCGGCCGCCGCCAGCAGCGGGGTGGTCACCGCCGTCACATTGAGCGTGCCGAGCACGTTCACGTCGAAGATCCGCCGGTACACCTCCTCGGTGAAGTCCTCCAGCCGGGTGGGCGGGTAGATACCGGCGGCGTTCACCACCGCCCGCAGCGGCGCGCTGCCCAGCGCGCCGATCAGCCGCTGCTGGAGCCCGGCCCGGTCGGTGACGTCGGCGGCCAGCGGGATGAGGGACTCGCCCACCTCCCGCGCCTCCCGCGCGAGCGCCGCCGCGTCCCGGTCCACCGCCAGCACCTGCCAGCCGCCGGCGGCGAACCGCCGCGCCACCGACTGCCCCATGCCGCTGGCTGCCCCGGTCACCAGGACCGCCTTCTCCCCATCCACCTCGTGCACGGTCATGCCCCTCTCGCTGTTCGGGTAGCGGTTGTCGTCGTGCGCCCTCGGGTCCCGGCTCATCGGATGCCCCGCGCGGCGGCGCTCCGCTCCAGGCCGTCCAGGAAGCGGTGCACCTGCCGCATCTGCCGGCTCCACACCGGCCGCAGGATGTCGATCCGGTCGTCCGCGCCGAACCGGCGCTCCAGCAGTTCGGGCAGCGGTCGGGCGAGCCGCCCCCCGAACCGGTCCGTCAGCCCGATCAGCCGGGCGATCAGCCGCGACTGGGCGGAGAACACCGGGAACTGCGGCCCGCGCGGGCTGGCGAGACCGACGAAGTACAGTCCGGACACCCCGGCCGGCACGGTCAGCCCGGCCGTGCGCAGCGGGGCGCCGCCCCGCCAGGTGAGGACGTCCGGCGGCAGGAACGGCAGGCTCACCCGGAACCCGGTGGCCCACAGCACCGTGTCGTAGGTGTGGCGGGTGCCGTCCGTGAAGACCACCGTGCGGCCCTCGATCGCCTCGATCCCCGGGCGGACCGCGATCCGGCCGTGCTGGATCCAGTACAGCAGCAGCTCGTTGACCACCGGCAACTGCTCGTTGAGGTTCCGGGTGACCGGGGCCGGCAGCCCCGGGTAGCGCTCGGCGGTGCCCACCGAGATCCGCACCAGGGCCCTGGCCACCCGCTCGCCGAGCCAGCCGGGCAGCTTCGGGACCAGCGGCAGCTCGTTGCGCGGCCGGCCGAAGAAGGTCTTGGGCTGGAACACATGGCCGCCTCGGACCGAGATGTCGGTGACGAGCCGGGCGTTGGCGGCGTCCACCGCCAGATCGCAGCCCGAGTTGCCCGAGCCGACGACCAGCACCCGCTCGCCGTCGATGTCGCCGGTGTTGCGGTACTCGCTGGAGTGCAGCGAACGGCCCGCGAAGTCGGCGGCGGCCTCCGGCAGCCGCGGGTCCCAGTGGTGGCCGTTGGCGACCACGACGGCGTCGTAGCGGCGTTCCGTCCCGTCCGCCGTGGCCACCGTCCAGGAGCCGTCCGGCCCCTGGCGGACCCCGCTGATCTCGGTGTCGAGCGTGATGTGCTCGCGCAGCCCCTCGCGGTCGGCGAAGTCCTCCAGATAGTCGCGCACCTGGTCACGGCTCGGGAAGAGCGGATAGTGAGCGGGCATCGGCGCGCCCTCGAAGCCGGAGCTGTCCCGGGGGGTGATCAGATGCAGTGCCTCGTAGTCGGTGTGCCAGTGGCCGCCCACGCGCCCGGTCCGCTCGAAGCAGTCCACCTCGAAGCCCTCGGACCGCAGCACCCGCAGGGCCTCCAGCCCGGCGGCCCCGGCGCCGACGACGCACACCCGCTGTCGGTGAATGGTTCCCATGTGCGGAGTATCACGACCGCCGCCGTCTCCGGTAAATGCTTGATTTACAGCATCACCGATAGGTTCAGCCTTGGGCCAGACCGCGCTTCGCACGGCGCTGGAGCGCCGCGATGTGCTTGTGCGCGATCTTCATGAACATCCGGGTGGCCGGGGAGAGCGCGCCGCCGGCCCGGGTGATGAAGGCGAAGTGCTCCTCCACCGGCGGGTCCAGCTGCGCCCAGTGCAGCCGCCGCGTATAGCCCTGGGAGCGCGCCACCAGATAGGAGACGAGCGAGTCGCCCACCCCGTGCGCGGCCAGCTCCACCGCGTGCGTCTGGAACTCCACCTCCGCGTACGGCCGCAGGGTCACCCCGGCCCGCTGCGCCCGCTCGGTCAGCGCCCGGCGCAGCGGGTCCTCGTCCTCCCAGCGGGCCTCGGAGAGCACCAGCGGGGCGGCGGCCAGCGCCTCGATGCCCACCGGACCGCGGGCCCGGGCGGGATCGGCGCTGACGTACACCACGGTGTCGGTGAGCACCGGCGCGCCCACCGAAAGGCCGTGGTCCTTGATCGGCAGCTGCACCAGTCCGGCCTCCAGCTCACCGGCTCGCACCGCGTCGCCGACCTCGGAGGAGTTGAGGCCGACCACCCGGACCTGCACCTCGGGGAACTGCTCGTGGAAATCGCGGATGAGCGGGGTGAGCAGATACAGGTGCGCGCTGTTGAAGGTGCCGAAGGAGACCGTGCCGCCGGAGAGCGTGCGGACCTCCCGTACGGCCTCGCTCAGCTCGCGCACGTCCGCCAGGGTGCGCTCGGCGTGCGGCAGCAGGGTGCGGCCGGCGTCGGTGAGCTGGAGCCGGCGGTTGGTGCGGGTGAACAGCACCACGCCCAGGGTGTGCTCCAGCCGTCTGATCTGCTCGGACAGGCTCGGCTGGGCGATGTGCAGGGCGTCGGCTGCGGCGGAGAAGGAGCCGTGGCCGACCGCCGCCAGGAAGTAGCTCAACTGCATCAGGGTCGGCTGTGCCATAGGAGGTTCCTTGAGTAAGCGCTGTGGATTGAGACTGTGCCGGGGGCCACGCTGCCCGTAGCGTACCGGTTTATCAATGTCACCCCACCCGTTAATTTGTTTGTAACCCACCCCCGGGTGCGGAAAAGCGAAAGTGGTGCCTGTTATGAGTACGCAAACCGCCGGGGAGCCGGCGACGGCGGCCTCCGCGAAAGAACCGGGATTCGCCTATGCGGCGGGTTCGGTACTTGTCGTCGTCGCAATACTTCTCATCGGATCCCTGGGATTCGACGCGGATATCCAGCTGCTGCTGTTCATTTCCATGATCGCGCTGGTACCGCTGGTGATGCGTCTGGGATACAGCTTCGAGGACGCCGAGAATTTCGCTTTCCGCGCCATCCGCAGCATCCTCGGCCTGATCATGATTCTGGTGGCCGTCGGTGCTCTCATCGGCGCCTGGGCGGAATCCGGCACCATTCCGGCGCTCGTTCACCTCGGGCTCTCGGTGCTCTCCCCGCAGCTGTTCCTGCCCACCACCCTGCTGCTGTGCATCCTGGCGTCGCTCTCCACGGGCACCTCGTGGGGCACCATCGGCACGGTCGGTGTCGCCATGATGGGTGTGGGGGAGGGGATGGGATACCCGGTCGCCATGACGGCCGGTGCCATCGTCTGCGGCGCCTACTTCGGCGACAAGATGTCCCCGTTCTCCGACTCCACCAATCTGAACGCCGCGCTGGCGGGCACCGACCTCACCCGGCACATCCGGCATCTGACCTGGACGACGATCCCCGCCATCGTGCTGTGTTTCGTCATCTTCACGGTGCTCGGCTTCACCACCTCGCACGGCGGGGGATCCACCGCCGAGGCGGACGCGATCACCGCCGCGCTGGAGGACAGCTTCCACCTCGGCCTGCCGGCGTTCCTGCCGATCCTGGTGGTGCTGGCGCTGCTGCTGCTGCGCAAACCGGCCTGGCCCTCGATCTTCGTCGGCGCGCTCACCGGCGGCCTGGTCGCCGTGCTGTACCAGGGCGCCTCGGTCGGCGACACCCTGTCCGTCCTCTACAACGGCTTCGTCCTGGAGACCGGCGTCAGCACCGTGGACTCGCTGGTCTCCGGCGGCGGCATGCTGTCGATGATGAGCATGGTGGCGCTGTTCCTGTTCGCCATCGGCATGGCCGGGCTGCTCACCGGCTCCGGGATGCTGCTGGCCCTCATCACCCCCGCGCTGCGCTGGATCACCACCCCGCGCCGGCTGATGGTCATCAGCGTCTTCCTGGTGCCCGCGCTGGTGGCGCTCGGCGGCTCGTTCAGCTTCGCCGCCGTGATGTCCGGCTCCCTGCTGCTGCCGCTCTACCACAAATTCGGACTCGACCCGCGGAACCTCTCCCGCATCCTGGAGGACTCCGGCACCGCCAACGACCCGGTCTTCCCCTGGTCCAGCGGCGGCGTCTTCGTGGCCGGTGTGCTGGGTGTGTCCACCCTCGGCTATCTGCCGTTCTACTTCTTCGTCTTCCTGTCGATGGGGTTCTCGCTGCTCTACGCGGTCACCGGCTGGAAGGTCCCGCGCGCCGAGCGGCCGGCCGCCGAGGATCCGGACCAGCCGTCCGCCGCACCCGTCCCCGCCCGCCCGGCCGGCTGACCGGCGGCGAGGGGTACGGGG
>NZ_JBHWJL010000354.1:0-4809 GCF_042731495.1 Streptomyces sp. NPDC059853 | reverse complement strand
ACGGCCCCCACCAGGGTTGGGCTGGTCACCCCCGCCCCGCATTCTGCCTTAACGGTCACCTAGGTTCGCCCCCACCCGGTCATGGCCGGGGCACTGGCCCACCCGGTGCCCCCGGACTTGGTTTCTGGGAGGCATGCATGCCCCGTGACGTGTTCGTTCACCAGCCCACAGCTCTTGCCCGTATCCCGCTGAGGCCCGCCGATCCGCTGAACCAGGAGCACGACAGCGGTCTTCTCGCGGAGGGGATGTTCCTCGCATCCCGCGCCGCCGGCGCCACTCACCCGGAGCCAGCCCGTGAAGCGCGGCGTGCCGCCACATGGCGGGCCTACGACATCCGGTCCCGGCACCGCACCACCCCGCACGGCGTGTTCGCCGGAGCGGCCCCGGCCCGCTTCAGTGACGAGAACACTGCGCTCGGCCTGGGCGGCGGCCACCGAGCCGTGACGACCCCGAGCCCGGCCTGGCTGTCCGCCATCGCCGACCGGCTGCTCGATGACCCGGAACTTCTGCCCCGGCTCCGTCTCACCACCAACAACCTGGTGGTGCGCCGAGGGGACCGCTGGGAGGCCGATCACCCCGCACCGGACCGCAGCGTCGCCCAGCGCAGCAGCGTCCGCGCCACCGCAGTCTCGACATGGCTGCTCGACCGCTGCCGTCGCACCCGGCCGGCTGCGGACGTCCTGGCCGGGCTGGCCGCCCGGTACCCGTCCGCCGGGCAGGAAACGCTCCTCGGCGCCGTCCGGCAGATGGTCCGTGCTGGCCTGCTCCTGACCGACCTGCTCCCTCCGCAGTTGAGGGACGACCCACTCAGCCATCTGCTCGACCGCCTGCCGCCCGCTGCCACCCTGCGGCCGGACCTGGAACACCTCCACCTCCTGCTGGCCCAAGCCGACCAGCTGACTCCCGGCGACCGACAGCGCCTGGTGCTGCTCCGCGCCGCTCGGGATGTGATGGACGGGATATCCGTGGTGGAGCGGCCCCTGGCGGTGGACACCCTGGCCGACGCCGCGCTCGTCCTGCCCGTCTCCATCGGTGCCCAGGCAGCTCAGGCGGCGAGCCTGCTGTGGCGTATCGGTCACCTCGCTGAACCCTTGACGGACTACCACGACCGGTTCGTCCGCGAGTTCGGCCGCCAGCGGCTGGTCCCGCTGCTGGAGGTGATCGACCCGGTCACCGGGATCGGCCCGCCGAGCCGGAGCGATGACCTCGGTGCCCGGAACGACCTCGACTCACGACGAGCGGAGATCCTGACCCGGCTGCTCGCCGACGCCACCGCCGCAGGCCGGAGGGAGGTGACGATCAGCGACGACCTCGCCGAGCAGCTGACCCGCCCCGCCCCTGATGTTCCCCCGCGCAGCGCCGAGATCCACGTCCGGATCGTGCGGCAGGAGCACGGCTGTCTGGGGATCGCTGTCTGTGACCTGGGCTCGCAAGACGCCGGTGCCGCCTCCGGCCGCTTCGCCCGATGGCTGCCCCAGCTCGCCCCCGCCCCCTCAGCACCCACCGAGGCGCTCGTCGCGGAGATCGTATGCCGGCCACAGGTCGGAGCCCCCGCCGCGCTGACACCCGAAACCGGCTTCACTACCCACCGCATCCCCATCGGCGTCCCGGAACGTGACGGCGACCTGACGCCCGACGAGTTGATGATCGCCACGAACGGCCACCACCTGCTGGTCTGGTCACCCAGGCACCAGCGCCCCGTCATACCCGTGCTGTTCAGCCGCCTCGCCCCCGGGCTCCTGCCCCCGGCGGCCAACCTCCTGCGCCTGGCCGGCTACGCAGGAACCCGCCCCTGGCATCCCTGGTCCTGGGGCCACGGCACCACCATGCCGTTCACACCACGGGTCCGCTACCGCGACGTAGTGCTCACCCCCGCGAGGTGGAGACTGCCCGAGGAACTGGCGGCAGCAGCCTCCCGCCGTTCCTCCTGGGACCGGGCGCTGGACTCCTGGAGGAACCGGGTCTCCCCGCGACTTCCCCGGGTCGCCGTCGTGGAGGAATCCGACCGGCACATTCCCCTGGACCTCAGCCGCCCCGATGACCGAGAACTCCTGCGCCGCAGCGTGACACGTGGAGCACGTTCCCTCGCTGAACCGCTCGGCAGCCCGCACACCACAACCACGGTGGTCGAAGGGCCCAACGGACGGCACCTGGCCGAGCTGGTCGTGAACCTCTCCCGACGCGACCACCCTCCTGCCCGCCACCCCGACACCCGCTCCGCACCCCGCCGACGAAGCGCACTGCACCTGCCGGGCGGACCTTGGCTCTCGGTTGCTCTGCCCGTACCCGCCGCTCACCAGGACGCCGTGCTGCGTCAGCTCCCCGAAGTGTTCGCCCCGGTTGATGACCACCTCGATCGCTGGTTCTGGCTGCGCTATCACACCCCCGCGCTCGGCGACCACCTGCGCATCCGCGCCAACGGAAAACCCACGGACCTCAACGTCCACGTCCTCCCGCAGCTCACCGCATGGAGCGCCGCCCTCAATGAACAACGGCTCGCTGGCTCCCTCCGGCTCGAACCCTACGAGCCCGAGACGGAGCGATACGGCGGCCCCGCAGCGATCAGCGCCGCCGAAGACGTATTCGCCGCCGACAGCATCCTCACCAGCCGCCTGCTCGCCCTCGCCCCTTCACCTGATGACTGGCCGCTCCTTGCGGCGCTGTCCTCGGTGGACATCGCCCGCACCCTCACCCGCGATCCGAAACGAGCACTCAGGAGCGCTGTCCTCCCCCCGGGCGAGAGGCGAACGCGCGATGACCTCCGAGTCCGACTCCGCGCTGAGACGACCTCCTTGATCCCCGCAGCGCTCACCGGCGGCTGGCAGGCCCGGCACACAGCCCTGACCGCCTACCGGGCCACGGTCAGCAACCCGGAGACGTCAACGGCCTGCGCTTCGGACCTCATCCACATGCACTGCAACCGGCTCCTCGGAACGCAGCCCGGATCCGAGCGCATCGTCCGGTCGCTGGCCACTGACCTCCTCCACTTCCAGGCTCATGAGACACAGCACTGACCACGCCGCCGAACTCGCGCTCAGCACAGCCCGGACGCTTCTGAACCCCGAACGCGTCGTCGCGGCGCTCACGCCGCAGGCTGCTGCCACGCTCAGCGACGGACTCTCCGGGACCGCACTGCTGCACGCCTGCCTCTCCCGTCTCGCGCCCGAGTTCGCCACGGCCGCCGACCGCCACTGGGAGGAAGCAGCCCGCCTGCTCGGCCGGGCATCGCCCAACGGGATCTACACAGGCCCCGGCGCACTGGCCGCATCGTTGATCATCGGATCGGGCTACCTCACCGATCCGAGCCGGCACCGGACAGCGATCAGCAAGGCCACCGCCTGGTTGTCCGCCCGCGCCCAGGGACTCGCCCACCACCAAACAGCCCGCACCGACCACGGTCGCCCCGGCGCCCCCTGGGCCGTGTACGACGTCATCCGAGGACTCTCCGGCATAGGCCGTGTCCTGGTGGCAGCGCAAGCCGCCGGGTATGAGGAGGAAGCCGGCCCAGGGCTGACCGCGGCGCTCACAACCCTGACCACCCTGATCCTCACCAACCACGGCCGATGTCCCGGCTGGTGGCTGCCAGCCGAAGACCACCCCCGGACCGTCACCGTCCACCCCTCCGGAGCCGCCACCACCGGGCTCGCCCACGGCATCGCCGGCCCCCTCGCCCTCCTGTCCCTCAGCCACGCGGCAGGCCAGTCCGTCCCCGGACAGGACCACGCGATCCACACCGCTGCCACCTGGCTGCTCGACTGGCAGGACACAAGGGGATCGTGGCCACCGTTCATCACCGGAGCCGAACTCAACGACACAACGCCCCAGCCTCGTCCAGGCAGACGCCACGCATGGTGCTACGGGACACCGGGCATCGGCCGCGCACTCACCCTCGCAGGAAACGCTGTGCACGAGCAGTCTCTGACCCACGCTGGCCGCGAAGCCATCCGACGCCTGGCCACCGCTCCCCCGGACGGGTGGGACACAGAAGGGCCGGGTCTCTGCCACGGCTCGGCTGGAATCCTCCAAGCCGCCATAAGAACCGGCCAACCCGCCGGGAACGCTGCGCACATCATGGCGCAGAACTTCAACGCACAAGGGCTCTTCCGGTTCCCGCAAGTCGAAGCGGGTGTCACCCTGAACAATCCTGGCTTTCTCACCGGAGCCACCGGGGCTGCTCTAGCTCTCGGAGAATATGCGGGCCTGTTCGCAAGCCAAAACTCTACTGACTGGGACGTCTTGCTGCTTCTGTCATAAGTTTCCCCAGCGGCTGCACATCGTCCTTCGTGTAGACGCGCGACTCCCCGTTTCCTGTCGCAATGACATCGCTCCTCACGTACATGGCCACTCGTCGTCCGGGCGGGCCGGGTCGTCGGCTGCCTCGCTCAGCACCACCGGGCACCACGGCAGCATCCGACCGGGGCCGGGCGATGCCATCCACGCCGCCGCTCCGGCCGGCGACGAGTTCCCGGAGCGGACAAGCGGTAGCGATCCGAGCCCCACCCAGCAGACAGCAATCCAACCGTCCGCTGCCAACCTGACACGCCATCAGCAAAGTCAGCATTGGGTCAGCATTCGGACTGGCGGACCCAGCAACAGAAGGCCAAACCTGCGGGACCCGCCACCGTCCGGTGGCTGCGTCTGCGCGGCGTATCCGCGCGGCGCCGCCCATGCAGCCACCGGGAGCGGAACGTGGTGTGCCATGACGGCCTCGGGCAATAAAAGACCAGGTCAGCGCGTGCGGCCCCGGGGTTTCAGGGGGACCGGGGGGAGGGCGGGGGCGGACAGGGGGTCGCCGGCGTAGCCCTTGAC
>NZ_JBHWJL010000353.1:0-4848 GCF_042731495.1 Streptomyces sp. NPDC059853 | reverse complement strand
GGGCACCGTGGGGACGTCCGGGTCGCCGGTCTGTGGCCCAGTCTGGGGGCGGGCCGCCGCCGTGTGCGCGTAGTCGGCCGCCACCGCGAGGCCGTCGGCGAGCGTCGCCACGGCCGCCGCCCACGCGCGCTCGCGCGGCCGGCCGAGCTCCGCCCGCCGGCCCGGCTCGGGCGGCAGCGGCCACCAGCGCGCCAGCCACGCGGCGTCCGCGCCGCCGACCGGCGCGCCCAGCCGCTCCCGCCCGTCCGCCGTCACCAGGACGTACCGGGGGACGCCCGCCGCGTCCACCTCGGCGACGTCCAGCGGTACGTTGTCCAGCCACTCGTTGGCGAACAGCAGCCCGCGCACGCCGCGCGGCGGCTCCGCGCACCAGTGGATCCGCGGGTCGAGACCGGCCGGGCGGGCCGCCCGTTCCACCGCGTACGGCGTCAGCCGGACCGTCACCTGCTCCGGCAGCGCGGCCAGCACCCCGGTCAGCAACTCGCCCCGGCCCGCGCCCATGTCCACCAGCGCCAGCCGCTCCGGCCGCCCCAGCGCCGCGTCCACCCGCTCCAGCAGGCGGGCCACCGCGCCCGCGAACAGCGGCGAGGCGTGCACCGAGGTACGGAAGTGGGCGGCGGGCGCCTGCCGCAGAAAGAACCCGTCCGGCCCGTACAGCGCCCGCTCCGCCGCCGCCCGCCAGCCCGTCGCACCGCCGTTCGCCCCGCTCACCGGGCCCACAGTACGCCCGGGGAGGCGGTCCGGGTCCGTGTCCACCTTGGGGAGTAGCCGCCGGGCCCGCGGATCGGCCCTCCGGCTGACTCCCGGGCCGCACCCGCTCCCTACTCTGGGTGACATGAACCGGCTCTACGACTTCGTGCGCCGTCATCCCGGCTGGGTCGACGGATTCTGGGGCTTCGTATGGCTGATCTCCACCTTCGCGCTGCTGGGCGTCAGCCCGCCCGACTCCCCGTACCCGGGCTCCCAGGTCGGCGCCGTCATCACCGCCCTCGCCCTGACCGTCGCGCTCGCCTTCCGCCGCCGCGCCCCCGAGAAGATGCTGCTGCTGGGGGCCGCCTCCGGACTGTTCCAGCTGGCCGCCGACGTGCGGCCCATCCCGTCGGATTTCATCTTTCTCGTCCTCATCTTCACCGCCGCCTCCCGGCCGGTGCGCTGGGCCTCCCGGCTGGCCCTGGGCGCCTCCCTCACCGCGCCGAGTCTGGCGACCGTCCGCTGGTACGAGGCGGACCAGGAGACGCTGGCCGGCACCATCGTCTCCACGATCTTCGTCACCGTGGTGTTCCTGCTGGCCTGGGTGCTCGGCGACTCGCTGCGCACCCGCCGCGCCTACTACGCCGAACTGGAGGAGCGGGCGGCCCGGCTGGAGCGCGAGCGCGAGACCCAGTCCCGGATCGCCGTGGCCGCCGAACGCGCCCGCATCGCCCGGGAACTGCACGACGTCGTCGCCCACAACGTCTCGGTGATGGTGGTCCAGGCAGACGGCGCCGCCTACGTACTCGACACCCATCCCGAGCAGTGCCGCACCGCCCTGGCCACCATCTCCGGCACCGGCCGGCAGGCGCTGACCGAGATGCGCCGGCTGCTCGGGGTGCTGCGCGGCGACGGCACCGCCCAGGCCACCGCCACCGACTACGTGCCGCAACCCGGTGTCGAACAGCTGGCCGAGCTGGTCGATCAGGTGCGCGACACCGGGCTGCCCGTCGACTTCCGGATCAGCGGCACCCCCCGCCCGCTGCCCAGCGGCGTCGAACTCACCGCCTACCGCATCGTCCAGGAAGCGCTCACCAACACCCGCAAGCACGGCGGCCCCGACGCCGGTGCCCGCGTCTGCCTCGACTACCGGGACGACGCCCTCACCGTCCTCGCCGAGGACGACGGGCGCGGCGCGCAGCGCGAACTGTACGAGGCGCGCGGTGCCGACGGCCTCGGGCAGGGGCTCATCGGCATGCGGGAGCGGGTGGGGATGGTCGGCGGGGAACTGCTCGCAGGACCCCGGCCGGGCGGCGGCTTCCGCATCACCGCTACGTTGCCGATGGCCGCCAAGCCCTGAGGAAGGAACCCCCGTGACCCCACCGCCGCCCATCCGCGTGATGCTCGTCGACGACCAGGTGCTGCTGCGCACCGGCTTCCGGATGGTGCTCGACGCCCAGGAGGACATGACGGTCGCCGCCGAGGCGGGCGACGGCGTCGAGGCCCTGGAGGTGCTGCGCTCCACCGCCGTCGACGTGGTGCTGATGGACGTGCGCATGCCGCGCCTGGACGGCGTGGAGACCACCCGCCGGGTGTGCCGCGAGGGCGCCGGCGGGCCCGGCGAGCCCAAGGTGCTGATCCTCACCACCTTCGACCTCGACGAGTACGCCTTCTCCGGGCTGAAGGCCGGCGCCGCCGGGTTCATGCTCAAGGACGTGCCCCCCGACGAACTGCTGGCCGCCATCCGCGCCGTCCACAGCGGCGACGCGGTCGTCGCCCCCTCCACCACCCGGCGCCTCCTGGACCGCTTCATGTCGCTGATCCCGGCCGAACACCAGCCCGCCCACCCCGAACTCGGCCAGCTCACCGACCGCGAACGCGAGGTGCTGCTGCTTATCGCCCAGGGCCTGTCGAACGGCGAGATCGCCCAGCGGCTGTTCGTCTCCGAGGCCACCGTCAAGACCCACGTCGGGCGCATCCTCGCCAAGCTCCAGCTGCGCGACCGGGTGCAGGCCGTCGTCCTCGCCTACGAGACCGGCCTCGTACAGGCGGGAGGGAACGAACGGCGGCCGGGCCCGTAGCATGGCTGCGACGTCCGGTACCGAGCACACGGACCGGAACGGATGCGAAAGAGGCTGAGCGAGCGCCGTGAACGAGTCGTGACCACCTCCCGCCCCGCCCGGCTGGCCGTGGGCGTCGTCGGCGCCGGACGCGTCGGTCCCGCCCTGGCCGCCGCCCTCGCCCTGGCCGGCCACCGGCCGGTCGCCGCCTCCGGCGTCTCCGACGCCTCCCGGCGGCGCGCCGAGGCCCTGCTGCCCGGTGTGCCGCTGGTCGAGCCCGCCCAGGTCCTGGCCCGCGCCGAACTGGTGCTGCTGACCGTCCCGGACGACGTCCTGCCCGGGCTGGTCGCCGGCCTGGCCGAGACCGGCGCGATCCGCCCCGGGCAGCTCATCGCCCACGCCTCCGGCCGGTACGGCACCGCCGTCCTCGACCCCGCCACCCGGGCCGGCGGGCTGCCGCTGGCACTGCACCCGGTGATGACCTTCACCGGCACCCCGGTGGACGTCCAGCGGCTGGCCGGCTGCTCCTTCGGCGTCACCGCCCCCGACGAACTGCGGCTGGCGGCCGAGGCCCTGGTCATCGAGATGGGCGGCGAGCCCGAGTGGATCGCCGAGTCCGACCGCCCGCTCTACCACGCGGCCCTGGCCCTCGGCGCCAACCACCTGGTCACCCTGGTCGCCCAGTCGCTCGAACTGCTGCGCGCCGCCGGGGTCTCCGCCCCCGACCGGATGCTCGGCCCGCTGCTGGGCGCCGCCCTGGACAACGCGCTGCGCTCCGGCGACGCCGCCCTCACCGGCCCGGTGGCGCGCGGCGACGCCGGTACGGTCGCCGCGCACCTGGCCGAACTGCGGGCGCATGCCCCCGGCGCGCTGCCCGGCTATCTCGCGATGGCGCGCACCACCGCCGACCGGGCCCTGGACCACGGGCTGCTGCGCCCCGAGCTGGCGCAGGAACTCCTGGGCGTGCTGGCCGACGAGGCGGCGGACGAGGGAGAGAGGGACCGATGAGGATCGTGCACACCCCCGACGAGCTGGGCGCACCGTACGGCGCCGGCCCGCCGCGCGCCGTCGTCCCCACCATGGGCGCCCTGCACGAGGGCCACGCGGCGAACATCCGGGCGGCCCGGAAGCTGCTGCCGCCGGACGGCCTGGTGATCGTCACGGTGTACGTCAACCCGCTCCAGTTCGGCGCGGGCGAGGACTTCGACCGCTACCCGCGCACGCTGGAGGCGGACGCCCGGGTGGCGCGGGCCGCCGGCGCGGACCTCATCTTCGCGCCGTCCGACGCGCTCATGTACCCGGCGGGCGAGCCGCTGGTCCGGCTGAGCGCCGGCCCGCTGGGCGAGCCGCTGGAGGGCGCCTCCCGGCCCGGCCACTTCGACGGCGTGCTGACCGTCGTCGCCAAGCTGCTGCACCTGACGGCCCCGCGCTACGCGCTGTTCGGCGAGAAGGACGCGCAGCAACTGGCGCTGGTGCGCCGCATGGTCGCCGATCTGAACTTCCCGGTGGAGATCGTCGGCGTCCCCACGGTCCGCGAGGACGACGGCCTGGCGCTCTCCAGCCGCAACCGCTACCTCAGCCCGGCGGAGCGGCGCACCGCGCTCGCGCTCTCCCGCGCCCTGTTCGCCGCCCGCGACCGGCTCTCCGCCGAGGCCGCGCTCGCCGGCCGGGCGGAGGCGGCGGCCGCCCCGCACGGCGACCGGGCACGGCGGCTCGCCGCCCTGCACGAGGAACGCGCCTCCGCCGACGCCGCCGCCCTGGCCGCCGCGGCCGCCACCCGCCCCGGCTCGGCCGCCTCGGCCCGCGCCGCCGCCCACACCGTCCTCACCGAGGCGTCCCGGCGCACCCCGCCGCTGGAACTGGACTACCTGGCCCTGGTCGACCCGGCCACCTTCCGCGAGGTCCCCGACACCCACACCGGCGAGGCGATCATGGCGCTGGCCGCGCGGGTCGGCAGCACCCGGCTCATCGACAACACCCGCCTCACCCTGGGAGCGGCCGGTTGCACCCGGCCCGGCTTGGGCGGGGCCCCGCAGGTGAGTCTGAGCACCTTCAGACGCGCGCGACGGTGTGGCGGGTGTAGTTCGCGGTGGTCGTG
>NZ_JBHWJL010000352.1:0-4851 GCF_042731495.1 Streptomyces sp. NPDC059853 | reverse complement strand
CCTACCGCGGGCCCCCCCCGCCCCGGCGCGCGCCCGGGGCGCGCCCCGCGGGGGGCGGGGGGGGCGGGGGGCGCGGCTCGGGAGCCGCGCCCGCCGGGCGGCGGTTGTGCGTCAGTCCTCCTCGGGGCTGGGGTGCGGGCGGTTGCCCACCGGCCACTGCGGGGGGCTGGTCACGAAGTGGCCGCCGAGGTGGGCCTGGTCGGGGTTGCCCAGGTCCAGTTCGCCCTGTTCGGCGATCAGCTTCTCGGCGTACTTCTCGGAATCGTCCTGCGGCGCGTAGCCGAGGCTTCGCGCCGTGGTCAGGTCCCACACCAGCCGGGTGTTGGCCGAGGAGCCGTAGACCACGGTGTGGCCGACGCCGGGTGCGGTGAGCGCGGCGTGGAAGAGCCGGGCGCCGTCCGCCGGGCTCAGCCACATCGACAGCATCCGTACCGAGTTGGGCTCGGCGAACAGCGAGCCGATCCGGACCGACACCGTCTCGATGCCGTACTTGTCCCAGTAGAGCTGGGCCAGGTCCTCGCCGAAGCACTTGGAGAGGCCGTAGAAGGTGTCGGGGCGGTGCGGGGCGTCGGCGGCCAGCAGCGGGGCGTCGCTCCCGGGCGCGGGCCACGGGTGGTAGCCCATGGCGTGGTTGCTCGACGCGAAGACGATCCGGCGTACGCCTTCCTCGCGGGCCGCCTCGTACAGGTTGTAGGTGCCCTCGATATTGGCGCGCAGGATCTTCTCGAAGGAGGATTCCAGGGAGATGCCCGCCAGATGGAGAATGGCGTCGGTCCCGCGCACCGCCGCGCGCAGCGCGTCCCGGTCGCCGAGGTCGGCGGTGATCGCCTCCGGGGCGCCGGGCACCGGGACCACATCGAGCAGCCGCAGCGTATAGCCGTAGGCGGGCAGCAGTTCCCGCATCAGGGTGCCCACGCCGCCGGCGGCTCCGGTGAGCAGAACCGTGGATCCGGTACGGCCAGTGGGCTCAGCGGCACTCATCGAGTCTCCATCCATAAATATCATTCATATATCGGGACACGCTAAGTGGTCGCCCTGTGCGCGTCAACGTGCTGTCAAAGACCTGTTGACCTTTGATTTCGTACTCCTCTAGCGTGGCTGTTCAGGTATATGGACGAAGGTCAGCATCCTGTACATCTCTGGGGGCCCCGCATGACGACCGCATCACTGGCCGCACGGCTGGCCGGTCCGCTCTTCTTCCCCGTGACCGCCTTCCACCCGGACGGCTCCCTGCACCCCGACGCCTACCGGGCCCATGTGCGCGCCGGGATCGAGGCGGGCGCCGGGGCGGTCTTCGCCTGCTGCGGCACCGGCGAGTTCCACGCCCTGACCCCCCAGGAGTTCCACACCTGCGTCACCGCCGCCGTCGAGGAGGCCGCCGGACGCGTCCCCGTCGTCGCCGGCACCGGCTACGGCACCGCCCTCGCCCTCGACTTCGCGCGCAGCGCCGAGGCCGCGGGCGCCGACGGCCTGCTCGCGCTGCCGCCCTACCTGGTGCGCGCCGAACAGCACGGCCTGCTCGCCCACTACACCCAGCTCGCCGCCGCCACCAGCCTCGACCTCATCGTCTACCAGCGCGACAACGTCACCCTCACCCCGGCCACCGCCGTCGCCCTGGCCCGCACCCCCGGCATCACCGGCCTCAAGGACGGCGTCGGCGACCTCGGCCTCCTCCAGCGCATCATCGGCGCGGTGCGCACCGAGGCCCCCGGCGAGGAGTTCCGCTACTTCAACGGGCTGCCCACCGCCGAACTCACCCAGCCCGCCTACCGGGCGCTCGGCGTCGACCTCTACTCCTCCGCCGTCTTCTGCTTCGCCCCCGAGATCGCCCGCGCCTTCCACACCGCCCTGGCCACCGGCGACCGCGCCATGGCCGACCGGCTCCTGGACGGCTTCTACCGTCCCCTGGTCGAACTGCGCGACCGGGGCAAGGGCTACGCCGTGTCCCTGGTCAAGGCCGGGGTCCGGCTGCGCGGACTCGACGTCGGCACGGTCCGTGCCCCGCTCACCGAACCCGCCCCCGCCCATCTCACCGAACTCGCCGCCCTCGTCGAGCGCGGCCTCAGCCTGGTTGGACACTGACACCGATGCCCCGTACCTCCGCCTTCCTCTATCCCTGGGACGTCAACGGCGACCCCGCCGCCGCCGGGCTGGTCGCCGGGCTCGGCGTCCAGCAGGTCACCCTCGCCTCCGCCTACCACGCCACCCGCGCCCTCACCCCGCGCCACCCGGGGCGGCGCGTCGTCACCGCCCGGCACTCCGCCGTCTACTACCCCGCCGACCCCGCCCACTGGGCGGACTCCGCGCTGCGGCCCGCCGCCCAGACCTGGCTGCCCGGCGAGGACCCGTACGGCGAGGCCGCCGAAGCCCTCCGCGCGGCCGGACTGGAGGTCCACTCGTGGGTGATCCTCGCCCACAACTCCCGGCTCGGCCGGGAACACCCCGACAGCACCGTCCGCAACGCCCACGGCGACCACTACCCCTGGGCGCCGTGCATCGCCCGCCCCGAGGTCCGCGGCTACGCGGTCCGGCTGGCGGCCGAGGCGGCGGTGCGGCCCGGCACCAGCGGCACCGAACTGGAGTCCTGCGGCTGGTACGGCCTGGAGCACCCGCACGCCCACGACAAGATCGCGGGCGCGCCGCTCGGCGGCTACGGGCGCTGGCTGATGTCGCTGTGCTTCTGCGCCGTGTGCGAGCAGGGGTACGCGGAGCACGGCGCCGATCCGCAGCGGCTGCGCGCCCGGGTGCGGGACCTGCTCGCCCCCGCCTGGGAAGGCCGTCCGGTCGAGGGCGAGCTGACCGGCGCGGCGGCGGCGGCCGTGGCCGGCTGGCGGGCGGCGGCGGCCGACACCTTCCAGCGCGAGACGGTGGCCGCCGTACGGGAGCGGGCCCGCGAGCGCGGCCTGCCCGGCTTCCGGGTGCTGCTGCACGCCCACCCCGGGCCCCGGGCGCTGGGCGCCAACGCGGGCACCGACCCGGCCCGGGTGCTGGACCACGCCGACGGGGTGGTGCTGCCCTGCACCGGCGACGCCGCGGCCCGTACCGAGGTGCTGGCGCCGTTCGCCGCGCACCGCCGCCCGCACACGGTGCTGGCGGCGAACTTCCAGATCGTCGCGGGCATGGGCGGCAGCCCCGGTACCCTGGTCGATGACGCCGCACACGCCGCCTCTCTGGGCGCCACCGAACTGCGGCTCTACCACGCCGGGCTGGCCACCGCCGATGATCTGGCCCTGGTCCGGCACGCCCTCGACCGGCTGCCCTGAGCCCTGCCGCAGAGCGCGATTCCGTAACGGTGCGGCATCGTGTTACACCGTGTAAACCCTTCCGGTCGGCTCGGCAGGCAGAATTCCCCGGTCGCACACCGCGTCACCCGCACCACATCACCGAGGAAGCCCATGCCGTCCCGCCCCGCGCTCATCGCACGCGCCGATTCCTTCTTCCAGATATCGGCGCGTGGCTCCACCCTCGGCCGGGAGGTGCGCGGCGGGATCGCCACGTTCTTCACCATGGCCTACATCCTGGTCCTCAACCCGATCATCCTGAGCGGGGCCACGGATGTGCACGGCAACCAGCTCTCGTTCGGGCAGGTGGTGACGGTCACCGCGCTGGTGGCCGGGATCTCCACCGTCCTGATGGGCATCACCGCCAACCTGCCGCTGGCGCTCGCCGCCGGCCTGGGGCTGAACGCCATGGTGGCGTATCAGATCGCCCCCCAGATGAGCTGGCCCGACGCGATGGGCCTGGTCCTGCTGGAGGGCGTCATCATCTGCGCCCTGGCCGGCACCGGGCTGCGGGAGAAGGTGATGCACGCCATACCGATGCCGCTGAAGATGGCCATCGGCGCCGGGATCGGTCTGTTCATCGCTTTCATCGGCTTCGTGAACGCCGGCTTCTCGGTGGGCGCCGAAGGCTCGCCGCCGGTGCACCTCGGCGCGGGCGGCCAGCTGGCCGGCTGGCCGGTGCTGGTGTTCTGCCTCGGGCTGCTGCTGACGCTGTCCCTGCTCGCCCGCGGGACCAAGGGCGCCATCCTCATCTCGATCGCCGCGACCACGGTGGTGGCGATCATCATCAACGCGATCGCCGACATCGACGACGCCGCGTGGGGACTGACGGTCCCCGCCCTCCCGGAGAAGATCGCCGCGGCCCCCGACTTCGGGCTGATCGGCCAGTTCAGCCTGTTCGGTTCGGTGGGCCAGGTCGGGGTCATCACCGTGGTGCTGATCGTCTTCACCCTCTTCCTCACCGACTTCTTCGACACCATGGGGACCGCCGTGGGCGTCACCGGCGAGGCGGGGCTGCTGGACGAGAAGGGACGCGTCCCCCGCCTCGGCCGGCTGCTGTTCGTGGACGGCCTGGCCACGGTGTTCGGCGGCGCCGCCTCGGCCTCCTCCAACACCTCCTACATCGAGTCGGCGGCGGGCGTCGGGGAAGGCGCCAGGACGGGCTTCGCCAACCTGGTGACCGGCGCGCTGTTCGGGCTGTCCCTCTTCCTCGCGCCGCTGGCCGCGGTGGTGCCGGCCCAGGCCGCCGCGCCGGCGCTCGTCACCGTCGGATTCCTGATGATGGCGCAGGTCAGCAAGATCGACTGGACGGACCAGTCGCTGGCGATCCCGGCGTTCGTGACGATCGCGGTGATGCCGTTCACCTACTCCATCACCAACGGCATCGGTGCCGGTTTCATCGCCTACGTCGTCGTGAAGACCGCGCTGGGCAAGGCACGCGAGGTGCACTGGCTGCTGTGGGCGACGGCGGCACTCTTCCTGGTGCACTTCGCCATCGATCCCATCGAGCAGCTGCTCGGCGTCAGCTGACCGGAGCACCCCCGCGCGGGCGCCCCGGACCGTACACGGT
>NZ_JBHWJL010000351.1:0-4875 GCF_042731495.1 Streptomyces sp. NPDC059853 | reverse complement strand
GCGGCGCCGCCCTCGGCCCCGCCGTCCGCTGTGCCGTCCCGCGCCACCTGCCGCCACCTCGCTCGCCGGGGTCGTCCGTCGTCCGGTTTGTGCACGGCGCGCCCAGAGAGTGCGCCGCATGTCACTTTATGCCGGATCGTCCCCGCGGCCCGTGCGGCGCCCGGACCGGCCCGGCGCGCGGGGCCGGTCCGGGCCGGTGGTCACAGCGCGGTCAGCTCGGTGGCGGGGTCGGCGAGCGCGTCCGGGTCCACCGGGCGGCCCGAACGGATCAGGTCCTGGACGGGCCCGGTCACGTCCCACACGTTCATGTTCAGCCCGGCCAGCACCCGGCCCTCCGCGCTCAGCCAGAACGCCAGGAAGGCCCGCTTGCCGACGTCGCCCCGGAACACCACCCGGTCGTACCCCCCGTAAGGGGCCCAGCCCGAGTACTCCAGGCCCGCGTCGTACTGGTCGGAGAAGAAGTACGGCACCCGGTCGTAGGTCACCTCACGGCCCAGCATGGCGCGGGCCGCTGCCGGGCCCGAGTTCAGCGCGTTCGCCCAGTGCTCCACCCGCAGCCGGCCGGTGCCGGGCGCCGGGAAGGCCGCCACGTCCCCGGCCGCGTAGATGTGCGGGTCGCTGGTGCGCAGCGCCGCGTCCACCACCACCCCGCCGGTGTCCTCCGCCAGTTCGAGCCCGGCCGCCTCGGCCAGCGCGGTGCGCGGCCGTACCCCGATCGCCGCCAGCACCGCGCGGGCCGGGATCCGCTCGCCGTCGTCCGTCACCACCCCGGCGACCTGCCCGTCCCTGCCGGTGATGTCCGCCAGGCGGCGGCCGAAGCGGAACTCCACGCCGTGCTCCCGGTGCAGCGCGGCGAACACCTCGCCCAGCTCCGGGCCGAGCACCCGGTGCAGCGGGGTCGGCTCCGGTTCCACGACCACCACCGGCGCCCCCAGTTCGCGGGCGGCGGCGGCCACCTCCAGGCCGATCCAGCCCGCGCCCGCCACGACCAGCGGATCGTCCCCGCGGGTCCGGTCGGTCAGCACCGCGCGCAGATGGTCGGCGTGGGCCAGCCGCCGCAGGTGGTGCACCCCGGCCAGTCCGCGCGCGGCCGGGATCGGCAGCCGGTGCGGCTCGGCGCCGGTGGCCAGCAGCAGCGCGTCGTACGGGACGCGGGTGCCGTCCCCGAGCCGGACCTCGCGCCGCGCGCGGTCGATGTGCACCGCCTGCTGGCCCAGTCGCAGTTCCACGCGGTGGCTGACGTACCAGGACGGCTCGTGCACGTACACGCTGTCCCTGGCCGCTTTGCCGACGAGGTAGCCCTTGGACAGCGGCGGGCGCTCGTAGGGCTGCTCCTGCTCGTCGCCGATGATGACGACGCGCCCGGCGAAGCCCTCCTCCCGCAGGGTCTGGGCGGCTTTGGCGCCGGCCAGACCTCCTCCGATGATCACGAACGTACGGTGCGCACCGTCCATGCCGTCGCTACCCACCACGCGCTGCCTCCTCGCCGCAGGGCCCCCCGGCGCGCGGGGGGCGGTTCACCCCACCTCTACCCCGGGGACGAGGCGGTGAGGCGGGCGTGCAGGGAGCGTGCCGATGCGTCGGTGAGCGCGGCGATCTGATCCACGATCACCCGGAGGGCGGCTGCGTCCGAGCCCGCTCGCGCGTACAGGGCGCGGTGCTGCGGGTCGAGTCCGTGCGGGGCGCGGCGGATGAGCGCGTCGCCGAGCCCGGCGAGCAGTTCGCGCTGCCGGCCGCGCCGCAGTTCCTGGTCGGGGCGCTGCATGACGTACACGTCGGCGACCGCCTTGAGGACGGCGCACTCCAGCCGGGTGTCGGGCGGGACGATCAGTTCGGCGGTGTAGCGGTGCAGGGGGCCGGGCCCGTAGCGCTCCCGGGTGGCCTGCTCGGCGGCGGCGCAGAACCGGCCGATCAGCTGGCTGGTGGCGTCCTTGAGGCGGGCCTGGGCGGTGGCGGACCCGTCGTAGCCGTGCGGCCACCAGTCCTGGTCGAGCAGCCGGTCGAGGGCGGCGGCGAGTTCGGCGTCGCCGGTGCCGGAGGGGGCGTAGCGGGCCCGGACGACGCGGAAGATCTCGGCGCGTTCGGGTTCGGCGAGCAGCAGTCCTGGGTCGAGGTGGCCGGCGTGCAGACCGTCCTCGACGTCGTGGACGGAGTAGGCGACGTCGTCGGACCAGTCCATGACCTGCGCCTCGAAGCAGCGGCGGCCGGGCGGGGCGCCGGTGCGCAGCCAGTCGAAGACCGGCAGGTCGTCCTCGTACGCCCCGAACTTGGGCGAGGCGGGGTCGGTGGGGTGGCCGCCGCGCGGCCAGGGGTACTTGGTGGCGGCGTCCAGGGTGGCACGGGTGAGGTTGAGGCCGACGGGGCGGTGCAGCGGCTCGGAGAAACGTTTCGGTTCGAGCCGGGTCAGCAGCCGCAGCGACTGCGCGTTGCCCTCGAAGCCGCCGCACGGGGCGGCGATCTCGTCCAGCACCCGTTCCCCGTTGTGCCCGAACGGCGGGTGGCCCAGGTCATGGGCGAGGCAGGCCGCCTCCACGATGTCGGAGTCGCAGCCGAACGCCGCGCCCAGGTCCCGTCCCACCTGGGCGCACTCCAGTGAATGGGTGAGCCGGGTGCGCGGGCTGGCGTCCCAGGCGTGCCCGGCCACCGTCTCCTGCGCGCCGGCCGTGTCCGGGGTGACCACCTGCGTCTTCCCGGCGAGGCGGCGCAGCGCGGCGGAGTGCTGCACCCGGGCCCGGTCCCGCTGGAAGGCGGTCCGCCCGGAGCGTTTGTCCGGTTCGGGGTCCCAGCGTTCGGCATCGGCTGGGGCGTAGACGGCACTCGGCTGCATATCCCGACATTATCCGGCGGACGTGGCAGTGGTCGGCGGGTGGGTGTCACGCCGGGCGGCCCCGGCGCCCTCGTGGCCGGACGGGTCGTCGGCCGCCGGACGCCAGCGGCGGCGGGTCAGCACGGCGGTGAGGGTCAGCGGGACGGTGAGCGCGCAGGCGATGCCGAACAGCAGGGCGAAGTGACCGTTCTCCGCGAGCGGACCGCCGGCCGCGGCGGCGGCCGAGGAGCCGATGAACAGTGCCCCGGCGAAGAACGCCACCGCCGTGCCGCGCGCCCGCGGCACCACGGAGGTGGCCCAGGCCTGGAGCGAGGAGTGCATGAACGACCAGCCGCCGCCCAGCAGCAGCCCGGTGGTGAAGACGGCGGGGAGCGTCACCCAGGCGGTGACGATGGCGTACCCGGCGCACATCTGCGCCCCGCCGATGGCGATGAGCACCCACACCGGCAGCCGGCCGCTGAGGAACCGGACCAGCTGGGAGAAGACCACGACCCCCACCCCGTACATGGCGGTGGCCAGACCGGCCACCGAGGCGCTGACGTCGCGGGCCTGGAGCGCGGTGGCGAGCAGGGTCATGGTGCCGAGCAGCACCGCGCCCTCGACGAAGGCGAGGCCGAAGACGGTCAGGGCCCAGCGGTTGCGGAGCACGGCGCCGAGGTGGCCGCCGATGCCGCCGGTGCCCTTCTCCCGCTGCGGCTCGGGGAGCGAGCGCAGCGCCCAGGAGCAGACGACGGCGCACACGGCGGGCGCGGCGAACACCAGCCGCCAGTCCACCGCTTCGGCCAGCGCGCCGGCGACGGCGGTGGCCAGGGCGGTGCCGACGGCCATCACCGCCATCAGGTCGGAGAGCGCGCGCTGGCGGCGGGCGGCCGGGACGGTGTCGCCGAGGTAGGTGAGGGAGGTGGGGACGACCGCGCCGTAGCAGGCGCCCGCGACGATCCGGGCGCCGATCAGCACGGCGGCGTTGGGCGCGAGCGCGGAGACCACCCCGGCGAGCGCGGCGACCAGCAGGGTGACGCGCATGACGCGGACCCGGCCGACGCGGTCGGAGAGTATGCCCCACAGGGGCTGGGAGAGTCCGTAGGCCAGGAAGTAGGCGCTGGCGGTGACCACGGCGGTCGAGAGCGGGATGCCCAGGCCGGTGGAGATGAGGATCAGCAGCGGGCTGATGGCGAACCGGTCGAAGCAGCTGACGAAGCCCGCCGCCGAGAGGGCGACGGGGGGACGGCCGGACGGCGGCGTGTCGCGTGGGGTCATGAGAGGTACCTGCCCGGTGTGGTGCCGACATGCCGGAGGAGATGCCGGGGGGATGCTGCGGGACGGCGCGGCCGGGCGGCGCGCGGCGCGGGCCGGACGGGGCCGGGGCGCCGCCCGGCGGGACGCGGGAGCGGCGGCGGGCCGGCATCCCGGGGGACGCGGGGTCGCCGGGCGCGGGTCCGTGTTCCGGTGCTCCGCGTGCCGCCCATGCGGAGAAACGTACACAACGTCCTGCCGCCGTCCGGCTGGTGGTCACTGCCTGGACAGCCGCGGAGGCGCGGGGCGCGCCCGGGGGGTGCGGGGCGTGCCCGGCGCGCCGGAGGGGGTGCGGGCGGGACGGGGGCGCGAGGGGCAGGGCCGGGGCGGGTTGTATACCAACCGGCGGGTGCCCGCTCCGGTCAGCGGTGCGGGCCCGATGCGAGGGCCGGGCGGCGGGTGGCCGGGAGCGGGCTGGGGGCGGGGGCGGGGATCGCGCCGCGTGCCTGGTCGTAGCGGTGCAGCACCAGCCGGGCGAGTGCCGGGTGCGCGCCCAGCGGGGCGGCGGCCACCCCGGGGGCGGCCTCGGCGCAGCGGGTGGCGAACCGGCCGGGGGCGGTGAAGCAGGAGGCGACCGCGATCCGGGTGTGGCCCCGGTCGCGCAGGGCGGCCACCGCCTCCGGCACGGTGGGCCGGGAGGCGGAGGCGTAGGCGGGCAGCACCGGGACGCCGCCGAGCCGGTCGGCGAGCATGTGGGCGGTGTACTCGGTGCCGGCCCCCGACTCCGGGTCGAGGGAGCCGGCCGCCGCCAGGAC
>NZ_JBHWJL010000350.1:0-4952 GCF_042731495.1 Streptomyces sp. NPDC059853 | reverse complement strand
GGCTCCAGCCTGACCGAGCTGCGCGCCAAGCTGCCGAAGGACCAGCGGCCGGCCCATCTGCTGCTGCTCATCGACGGCTGGGACGCGCTGAGCGCGATGATCGACGACTACGACGGCGGCCGGATGTACACGGACGTCATCCGGCTGGTGCGCGAGGGCCAGGCGGCGGGCATCCATGTGATCGCCACCTCGGAGCGGCTGCTGCTGGGCGGCCGGCTGGCCGCGCACAACGACCGGCGGCTGCTGCTGCGGCAGACCGACCCGAGCGACTACCACCTGGTGGGCATGGCGCGCGGCAAGGTGCCCGCCCATGTGCCGCCGGGCCGCGGCTGGATGGCGCCGTCCGGCGTCGAGACCCAGATCGGGCTGCTGCCCCAGGAGGGCGACGGCGACCCGGCGGCCGACCAGGGCGAGGCGCTGCGCGCGATCGGCCGGCGGACCAGCAAGCGGGACGCCAAGGTCGCGCAGGCGCGCCGCCCGTTCCGGATCGGGCAGCTGCCCGGGCTGATCGGGTTCACCGAGGCGATGGAGCAGCTGCCGGCCGAGCAGCGGCGTCCGCTGTGGGCGCTGCTGGGCATCGGCGGCGACGCCGGGGTCCCGCTGGGCTACGACTTCGCGGCGGGCGGCGGCAGCTTCGTGGTGGCGGGTCCGCCGCGTTCGGGCCGCTCCACGACGCTGGCGGCGATGAGTGTGTCGCTGCTGCTGGGCGGCACCTCGCTGGTGGTGATCACCCCGCGGGACTCGCAGTTGCGCCGGCTGGGTGTGCACGAGCTGGCGAAGGTGATGACGGACACCGACCCGTCGGCGGAGGAGCTGACGGAGGCGCTGGAGGAGGTGTCGGGCCGGCCGGTGGTCGTGGTGGTGGACGACGCGGACATGCTGGCCAACTGCCGGGCCGACCGGGTGCTGCGGGCGGTGGCCACCTCGGGCCGCGACCAGGGCCGGGGGCTGCTGCTGGCCGGTCCCGCCGAGTCCATCTCCTCGCTGGGCTGGATGGGCGCCGCGCGGCGCTCGCGCAGCGGTGTGCTGCTGGGGCCCAAGACGATCGGCGAGGGTGATCTGATCGGGTCGCGGCTGTCGTCGGAGCAGGTGCGGACGGCGCTGCCGGAGGGCCGTGGCTGGACGTCGGGTCCCGGCGGCCACGCCATCGCGGTGCAGATTCCGCTGACGGTGCTGGACGGCTGACGCCCGCGGTGTCCGCGCGCGCCGCGGACACGGTGAACGGCCGCCCCCGGGAGGAAGGGGGCGGCCGTTCGGCTGTGCCCGGGCGGTCGGGCGGGATCAGGCCTCGGCGCTGGCGGCGGCCTCGGCGGCGGCGGCGTTGACGTCGTTGGTGATCTGCTCGTCCGAGTTCGCCATCTCGGTGGCGAAGTTCTGGAACATCTTCGCGTATTCGTCGATGTTCTTGGCCGAGGCGTCCAGCTGGTTGGTGAACTGGTTGTACGCGTCGGTCATCGCGGGGCTGGCCTTTTCGAAGACCAGGCCGTTCTGGAGCAGATTGGCCACGGTGTTCTTGAGGTTCGTCAGCTCGGCGGCGATATCCGCGAGCTTGTTGCCCATCGTGGACGCGGTCGTGTCGATCGCGTCGTAATCGAAGACGACATCATTCGCCATGGAATTCTCCGGTGGTGGTGGGTGGTGCGGGCGACAGGGAAATCAGCCGGCGTTGATCTTCTCCGCCATGTCGGCGTCCATGTTCTCGATGGACTTCTTGATCTCCTTGAACTGGTTCGCGTACTCCTTGATGGCCTCCGCGCCGGCCACGAGGTTCGTGGTGAACGTCTCGTACTTGGCCTCCAGCGCCGGGCTGGTCGCGGTCAGCACCAGGCCGGTGTTGAGCAGCGCGTCGACCTCGTCCTTCGCTTCCTTCATGCGCGGCACGAGCGTGTTGTCGACGGCGTCGTCCAGGACGCCGCACACCCGCTCGATCTCGGCGTAGTCCAGACTGATGTTGGCAGCCATGAGTGGTTCTCCCTTGGTCGCTGCGGTCGCGAGGTCTAGTCCTCGACCTCTTCCCACTCGGCGTCCTTCTTGCCGCTGTGGGTGTACTTGGTCACCTCGTCATCGGCGGTGACTTCCATGGTCCCGGTGCCGTCCTCGTTGAACCGCACCACGGACACACTCTCGGTGCCGTCACCGTAGGTGGTGGTCATGGTGTAGTCCTGGATGGTGCGTTTCTCGCCGTCGACGGTGATCTCCCGGGCCGGCCCGTCGAATTCCTGCTCCGAGGTGTAGGACAGGCCGTTCGGGTTGCTGATCTCCGAGGTCTGCTTGGTGACGTTGTAGTCGTCGTCGTATTCGAGCGTGACCTTCACCGTGCCCTCGTCGTCCGTGTACGTGTACTCGGTCGGCGGCTTGTCACCCTTGGGTTTCGGGGGCTCTTCGCCGGGCTTGAGGGCGTGGTTCCCTTCCGCTTCCAGTTCCCGCCAGGCATCGCAGAAGTCGGGGGCGTCCGAGGCACTGCACACCTGGCGGATGGAGTCGTCCGGGTTCTCCTTGAAGTACTCGGTGGCCCCGATGTCCTCCAGCATGTTGTCCCAGGCCTCTTTGTCGGCCACCCACTGGTCGTGGGCCTCCTTGGCGCTGACCCACTCGTTGAACTCCCCGCGCTGGGCGTCCACGCCACCGCTGGCCGCCATGTTGGCGTCGGTGTCGAACCAGTAGTCCGAGACGCCTTTGAAGGTGTCGGCGAGTTCGGTCAGCCCGTCCTTGGCCTGCTTGGTCCGGCTGCGGGAGCGGCCGTAGAACGTCTGGAAGGCGGCGGCCAGCGTCCGGTTGCCGAGGACGGCCTGGGCGTCGCCGAGGCTTCCCTCGCCGACCTCCTTGAACTTGCCCTCGGCACCGCCGGATCCGGCTTCCTCCGCCAGGGAACGCATCTTTTCCTGCACGGTGTGGAGCTGGCTGTAGTCGATGGAGAAGTCGGCCACGGGTCCTCCGGACGTTCCTCGGGTGCTGCCCTCTCTACGCCCCAGCCGGGAAGAAGGTTCAACGTCCGGGCGTGAGGTGTGCCGCGTTCCGGCCCGGCCGGGGGTTTCGGTCCCGGGCCGTCATCTCCCGTTCCCCGGCCGTCGGTCGGGCGCCGTGCGGGTGAACGGGCGGCGGCCTCCGGTGGCTCGGCGCGAAAGTCCCGCCGTTGTGGGGATCGGATTGAACCAGCGGGGGGCCTGCCGCGTAGTAGTGGTGGAAACCCCTCCGTGCAGTGTCGCCGGGGAGTGCCCTCACCGAACGCGGGGACCCGGAAGGAGTGCCGACCATGGCTCGTCCCGAGGACTGGAGCGCCCTCGGCCTCAAGAGCGACCCGACGCCCGGCGATCCGGGTCAGCTGGACGAGCTGATCACGTCCCAGGCGAAGCTCGTCACGCTCGCCACGACGATCGACGAGGGACTCACCGAGGTCAAGAACACCGCGGACGGCGCGTTCGTGGGCAAGACGGCCGACGCGCTGCGCAAGATCATCGACAACGATCTGCGGAACTACGTCTCCTCCTTCAAGGAGGCCCAGGAGAAGGTCCAGTCCGCGCTCAAGACGTACGTCGAGGTGATGCGGACCGAGCAGGAGCGGGCGGACGAGGCGCTGTCCGCCGCCGCGGGGCTGGGCGAGGACGACGACGAGGAGCGGGCGGGCTACAAGTCCACCGCGGAGGACGCCAAGTCGAACCTGGAGAGCGCCGCGAGCACGGCGGCCACCGCCATCCGCGAGGCGGGGAACAGCATCGACTCGCCGGTGAACGAGTGCGACGAGTTCTGGAAGGCGCTCGGCTGGCTCGCGATCATCCTGATCGTCCCCGCCATCATCGTCGGTGGCCCGCTCGCCCTGTTCGTCCTCGGGCTGAACGTGGCGCTGCTGATCAAGACGGCCGTCGACTTCTCCCGCGGCAAGGCCAGCGTCACCGAACTGGTGCTCTCCATCCTGGGCGTCATCGCGCCGACCACCAAGGGCCTGTCGGTCGGGAAGCTGTGGGGCGGCCTCAAGGGGGCTTTCAAGGGCGGCGTCGCCGGCGGCAAGGCGTTCTTCGGCATCACCAGTTCCGCCCAGTTCGGGGCCCTGTGGATCAAGGGCGCGGGCGGGCTGTGGCAGGGCTTCCGCTTCTCGCCCAACTTCATCAAGACCAACAACCTCGGGCTGAAGTTCGGCGCCAGTCTGAACAACTTCCGGTTCGCCCCGGGCATGGCCGGGCTGTCCGTGATCAACAACGTCGGGGTCAGGTCCTTCCAGATCGGCAAGCTGTTCGCCGGCGCGGTCTTCACGGTCAAGAGCCTGCCGGTGAACATCTTCCGGGGGCTCACCGGTACCCAGGGCCTGCGGTTCTTCCTGCCGGTGGCGGCCAATGAGATCCGGATGGTCGGTCTCGGCCAGGCGCTGAAGATCGGCTTCATCGACCGCGGTCTGTTCGGCATGCACCGCTACGGCCTCGACCCGGCCGTGCTCGCCGGCGGCGCCAGCAAGGTGTCGGGCGCGGCCTCCGCCGGTGTCAACATCTTCACCCCGCCGCCCACCATGGGCGAGCTGGTGCGGTTCCACCACGGCGGGTTCGGCACGATGCCGCCGGTGAACATCGGCACCGGCGGGCTGACGCCGGGCGGCTTCGGCGCCAACTTCTCCGGCGGGGTCCAGGTGGTCTCGCCGCCGCCGATCAGTCTGAACCTCGCCAACCAGAACATCGGCGGCGTCGGCTTCTCCCTGCCCCCGCTGCCCAACATGGGCGCCCTGATCGCCGACGTGCCGTTCTCCGGTGTCGGCGCCGTCGGTGCCCCGACGCTCGGCCCGATGGTGCCGGTGGTCAGCCCGCCGGCCACCGGGATCGGCGTCGTGCCGGTGACCAACGTCGGCACGTCGATGCCGTCGGTCAACACCCCCGCCCCCGGGGCGGTCACCGTGCCCGCCATCGGCGGGAACATGCCGGCCGTGAACACCCCGGGCGTGGGCGCCGTCACCGTCCCCGGTATCGGGG
>NZ_JBHWJL010000349.1:0-4967 GCF_042731495.1 Streptomyces sp. NPDC059853 | reverse complement strand
CCGTCGCGCAGCACGGTGCGCAGCGTGGCGAGCCGGCCGTTGACGCGGGCGCCGATGCAGGTGTGGGCGAGCCGGCCGTGCCGGGCGTAGGCGGCGTCGACGCAGGTGGCGCCGGCGGGCAGTTGCAGCGGGCCCTCGTCGTCGGCCTCGGCGAAGACGGTGATCTCCCGGTCCTCGGCGAGTTCGGCGCGCAGCGCGGTCCAGAAGGTGTCGGGGTCGGGCTCCTGGCGCTGCCAGTCCAGCAGCCGGGAGAGCCAGCCGGGGCGGCCCGGCTCGGTGCCCGCCGCCGGTTCGGCCCCGTCGGGGGTCTCCGGCGCGGTGGCGCGGTGCGGGTTGCCGAGGGCGATCACTCCGGCCTCGGCGACCCGGTGCATGGCGTGGGTGCGCACCAGGGCCTCGGCGACCAGGCCGTCCCGGTCGGCGAAGGCGGTGTGCAGGGAGCGGTAGAGGTTGAACTTGGGGGCGGCGATGAAGTCCTTGAACTCGGAGACCACCGGGGTGAAGCAGGTGTGCAGCTCGCCGAGCACCGCGTAGCAGTCGGCGTCCTCCGCGACCAGGATCAGCAGCCGGCCGAAGCCGCCGGGGCCGAGGCCGCCGCGTTTGAGCAGGGCCCGGTGGAGCGAGAGGACGTGCCGGGGGCGGATGAGGACCTCGGCGGCGATCCCCGCCTCGCGCAGGATGACGCGTACCCGGTCGGCGACCTTCTCCAGCGGCTCGGGGCCGGCCTGGTGGGCGCGCAGCAGTTCCAGGGCGCGGGCGTGCTCGGCGGGCTGGAGGATGGCGAAGACCAGGTCCTCCAGCTCGGTCTTGAGTGCCTGGACGCCGAGGCGTTCGGCCAGCGGGATGAGGACCTCGTCGGTGACACGGGCGATGCGGGCCTGCTTCTCGGGGCGCATCACCCCGAGGGTGCGCATGTTGTGCAGCCGGTCGGCGAGCTTGATCGACATCACCCGGACGTCGGTGCCGGTGGCCACCAGCATCTTGCGGAAGGTCTCGGGCTCGGCGGCGGCGCCGTACTCCACCTTCTCCAGCTTGGTGACGCCGTCCACCAGCAGTTCCACCTCAGCGCCGAAGCCGGCGCGCACCTGGTCGAGTGTCACCTCGGTGTCCTCGACCGTGTCGTGCAGCAGTGAGGCGGTCAAGGTGGTGGTCTCGGCGCCGAGTTCGGCGAGGATGAGGGTGACGGCGAGCGGGTGGGTGATGTAGGGCTCGCCGCTCTTGCGCATCTGTCCGCGGTGGGCGGACTCGGCGAGGAGATAGGCGCGGCGCAGGGCGTCGAGGTCGGCGCCGGGGTGGTGCCGCCGGTGCACCTGGGCGATGTGCTCGATGGCGTCGGGCAGCCGGTGGCGGGGGGCCGAGGGGCCGAACACGGCGGCGCGGCCGAGCTGGCGCAGTCTCAGAACGTCGATCCGGTGCCCGCGCCGCGCACGGGCGGCCTTGCTGGGTCCGATCGCCTCTGCACTCAAGGGGCACCTCCCGGCTGTGTCACCGGGCCGCGTTGCTCCCGTGACAATCTCCGCAGCGGCGCCGGTGCTTGATGGTACCGAGCTGATCACCCCGGCCCGTCCGCCGGTCGCCCCTTCCCGCCCGGATCACCCGTTCGAGCGACGAATGTCCCGGCCAGTCTGTCCGAAAGCGAGCCCTGGAGGGGGGAGTTGACCGGCCGTCGGACCGCCCGCGGGTGATCCGGGTCACTGCTGTGGCGGCGGGGACGGGACACCACGGCCGGGGCCGGTGAGCGGCCCACTCCCGCGCCCGCGCCCGGCGCGCGGGACGGTTCCCGCGCCCGGTGCCCCGCACGGTGTCAGGGCAGGGTCACCGTGCCCTCGGCCACGATCTCCGCAGGGCCCGTCATGGTGATGTCGCCGTCCGGGTGTTCGGTGATGTGCAGGGTGCCGCCGGGCACGTCCACCGTGTACGCGGCGGGCTCGCCGTCCACCACCGGGTTCCGGCCGTCGCGGCGGGCGGCGGCCACCATCACCGCGCAGGCGCCCGTCCCGCACGAGCGGGTCTCGCCGGAACCGCGCTCGTGCACCCGCAGGGCGACGTGCCGCGGGCCCCGGTCCACCACGAACTCCACGTTCGTCCCGTGCGGATACACCTCGGCCGGCCGCACCTCGGGCGGGCTCAGCAGCGGGCCCGCGTCCGCCAGCGCCGTCACGAACGCCACCGCGTGCGGATTGCCCATGTCCACGTGGCGGGCCGGCCACGAACGCTCCCCGATCCGCACCGTCACCGAGTCGCCGTCACCGCCGGGCAGCCGGGCGGCCCCCATGGAGACCGTCAGCGGCCCGTCCCCGGCGACGCGGACCCGCCGCACCCCGGCCCGGGTGGCCACCGGCACCTCGCCGTCCTTCACCAGCCCGGCCCGCTGGAGGTAGCGCACGAACACCCGGACACCGTTGCCGCACATCTCCGCGATGCTGCCGTCCGCGTTGCGGTAGTCCATGAACCACTCGGCCGCGTCCGCCAGCGCGCGCGCCTCGGGGTGCGCCGCCGAGCGCACCACCCGCAGCAGGCCGTCCGCGCCGATCCCGGCACGCCGGTCGCACAACCGCGCGACGTCCCCGGCGGACAGCTCCAGCCGCCCGTCCGGGTCGGGAATGATCACGAAATCGTTCTCCGTGCCGTGGCCCTTGAGGAACGGTACGGACTGCCGTGCGGTGCTCATCTGCCCGATCGTATCCGGCGGGCGCGGGCCCCGCCGTCCGGCGCGGCCCCGCTCAGCGCAGCAGCGCGACGCGGCTGACGGCGAGCGCGGCGAGCGCGGCGATGCCCAGCCCGTACAGGGTGATCAGCCGCCAGTCCGGGCGGCGCCCCGAGCCCCGGGAGGGGAGCCCCGGCAGGGTGTAGCCGACGCGCAGGGCGGCCATCATGCCCAGCCCGGCGGCGCTGCACCCGATGAGCAGCCCGGTCATCGCGACGACGGCGCCGCCGTCGTCGAAGGTGAAGGCCAGCGGGAAGGCGAACATGAGCGAGCCGAGCAGACCGAGCAGCACGATCGGCACGATGTGCAGGACGCGCAGCCGCCGGGGCGGGCGCAGTTCGCCGTACGACTCGGCGCGCTCCCCGCTCTCCTCGGGTAGGTCCTCACCCACCGGGCCGCCCGGTCCGGGCAGCCGTTGCGCGGGGACCTCGCCCCGGTGCTGCCCGGGGATGTCTCCGGTGGTTCCGTCTGTTTCGCGAGGGCCGGCCTCCATCGCCACGTGCCCTCCCTAGCGATCGGTCTTCACGGCTGCGGCATCGCTCGATGATGGCACGGCGAGGCGCCGGGACCGGCCCCGGGGAGCGTCCCGATGCCATCACGTGATCAGGATGTGACCGTCCGTTCGAGCAGCTCCCAGGCCCGCTCCGCCAGGGGCGCGCCACCGGCGTCCGGGGCGCCGTCGAGCCAGTGCACGCGGGGGTCGCGCCGGAACCAGGTCTCCTGCCGCCGCGCGAAGCGCCGGGTGGCGCGCACCGTCTCGGCCCGTGCCTCCTCCTCGGTGCACTCCCCGGCCAGCGCCGCCAGCACCTGCTGGTAGCCCAGCGCGCGGGAGGCCGTCCGGCCCTCGCGCAGTCCGGCGGGCTCCAGGCCGCGTACCTCCTCGACCAGCCCGGCGGCCCACATCCGGTCCACCCGGGCGGCGATCCGCGCGTCCAGCGCGGGCCGGTCGGTGGCGATGCCGATCTGGAGCGCCCGGTAGTGTCCGGCGTCCTCGCCCGAGGCCGGGAGGTTCGCGGTGAACGGCCGTCCGGTGATCTCGATGACCTCCAGGGCCCGCACGATGCGCCGCCCGTTGCCGGGCAGGATCGCGGCGGCGGCGGCCGGGTCGGCGGCGGCGAGCCGGGCGTGCAGCGGGCCGCTGCCCACGGCCTCCAGTTCGGCCTCCAGCCGGGCGCGTACCGCCGGATCGGTGCCGGGGAACTCCAGCTTGTCCAGCGCACCGCGCACATAGAGGCCGGAGCCGCCGACCAGCACCGGGGTGCGGCCGGCCGCCAGCAGCCGGTCGATCTCCGCCCTGGCCAGCCGCTGGTACTCGGCGACGCTGGCGGTGACGGTGACGTCCCAGATGTCGAGCAGCCGGTGCGGCACCCCGTCGCGCTCGGCCTCGGTCAGTTTCGCCGTGCCGATGTCCATGCCCTTGTACAACTGCATGGAGTCGGCGTTGATCACCTCGCCGCCCAGCCGGCGGGCGAGAGCGGTGCCCAGGTCGGACTTGCCGGCGGCGGTGGGGCCGACGACGGCGATGACCTGGGGGGTCGGTGCTGCGGTGTTCATCCGGTGCAGTCTCGCAGACCGGTGGGCGCCACCACGAACGAGCGACGTGACGGGCGGCGGCCGGGGTCGTTTCCACCTCGGGGGACGCCAGGGACACGCACAAGGATCAGGAGCAGCTCATGGGTGTGGTCAGCAAGGTCTTCGGCCGGTTCCGGCGCCGGGCGGACGGGACGGAGCGCGCGCCGGAATCCGCGCCCACCGCGCAGGCCGGTGGCGCGCCGGACGCCGCGGGCGGCACCCCGGCCGGGGAGGGCGGCCACGCCACGGCGGCGGCGCCGGACACCGTGGACATCCCGAAGCAGACGGCGGCCGGCGAAGCCGCGGATAATGAGACGGACGAGGGCGCTCGTCAGCAGCAGTAGGCCGTTGGCAGCACGTGAGAAAGCAGGTGGCCGGGATGGGCTTCATGGACAGGCTCAACGTCGACAAGCTGAAGCAGACGCTCAGCCAGCACCGTGACAAGGTCGAGATCGGCCTGGACAAGGCCGCCGACGCGGCGGACTCCCTGACCAAGGGCAAGTACACCGACCGCATCGAGGACGGGGCGGGCAAGGCCAAGGACGCGCTCGGCAAGCTGGCCGACGACGAGGACGGTCTTGCCGAACATCTGGATGAGGCGCCGGTAGGAGTCCCAGGCGAAGCGCTCGTCGCCGGCCTGCTCGGCGAGGCCCTTCACGGACTTGTCGGACAGACCGATGTTGAGGAC
>NZ_JBHWJL010000348.1:0-4983 GCF_042731495.1 Streptomyces sp. NPDC059853 | reverse complement strand
GAACAACCTCGACCCCGAGGTCGCCGAACACCCCGACGACCTGGTCGTCTACGGCGGCACCGGCCGGGCCGCCCGCGACTGGCCCTCCTTCGACGCCCTCACCCGCACCCTGCGCACCCTGCGCGACGACGAGACGCTGCTGGTGCAGTCCGGCCGGCCGGTGGGCGTCCTCACCACCCACGAGTGGGCGCCCCGGGTCCTGCTGGCCAACTCCAACCTGGTGGGGGACTGGGCCACCTGGGAGGAGTTCCGCCGCCTGGAGCAACTGGGCCTGACCATGTACGGGCAGATGACCGCCGGGTCCTGGATCTACATCGGCACCCAGGGCATCCTCCAGGGCACCTACGAGACCTTCGCCGCCGTCGCCGCCAAACGGTTCGGCGGCACCCTGGCCGGCACCCTCACCCTGACGGCGGGCCTGGGCGGCATGGGCGGCGCCCAGCCGCTGGCCGTCACCATGAACGGCGGCGTCGTCATCTGCGTGGACTGCGACCCGCGCGCCATCGCCCGGCGCATCGAACACGGCTACCTCGACGTCCGCGCCGACTCCCTGGAGGACGCGCTGCGGCAGGCGGAGGAGGCCAAAGCGGCACGCCGCCCGCTGTCCATCGGCGTACGGGGCAACGCGGCCGAGGCCGTGCCCCGGCTGCTGGCGCTCGGCGCCCCCATCGACATCGTGACCGACCAGACCAGCGCCCACGACCCGCTGGCCTATCTGCCGCTGGGGACCGCGTTCGCCGACATGGCCGAGGAGACCCGGCGCGACCCGGCCGCCTTCACCGGGCGGGCCCGGGAGTCGATGGCCCGGCACGTCGCCGCGATGGTCGGCTTCCAGGACGCCGGAGCCGAGGTCTTCGACTACGGCAACTCGATCCGGGGCGAGGCACGCCTGGCCGGATACGAGCGGGCGTTCGACTTCCCGGGGTTCGTCCCCGCCTACATCCGGCCGCTGTTCTGCGAGGGCAAGGGCCCCTTCCGGTGGGCCGCGCTCAGCGGCGACCCCCGCGACATCGCCGCCACCGACCGGGCCGTCCTGGACCTCTTCCCGGAGAACCAGTCGCTGGCCCGCTGGATCCGGCTGGCCGGCGAACGCGTCCGCTTCCAGGGCCTGCCCGCCCGCATCTGCTGGCTCGGCTACGGCGAACGCGACCGGGCCGGGGAACGCTTCAACGACATGGTCGCCTCCGGCGAACTGGCCGCCCCGGTCGTCATCGGCCGCGATCACCTCGACTGCGGCTCGGTCGCCTCGCCCTACCGGGAGACCGAGGCCATGCGGGACGGCTCCGACGCCATCGCCGACTGGCCGCTCCTCAACGCCATGGTCAACGTCGCCTCCGGCGCGTCCTGGGTCTCCCTGCACCACGGCGGCGGCGTCGGCATGGGCCGCTCACTGCACGCGGGGCAGGTCACGGTCGCGGACGGCACCCGGCTGGCGGGCGAGAAGATCCGGCGGGTGCTGACCAACGACCCGGGCATGGGCGTCATCCGGCACGTGGACGCGGGCTACGAGACGGCGGAACACGTCGCCGCGGAGCGCGGCGTCCGCGTCCCGATGCGGGAGGAGGCCCGGTGACCGGAGCAGGGACCCGGCCGCGCGGCCGGGCGCGGGCGGCGGACGCCGTGCCGGGCGGCGCCGGCCGCACGGTGGCGCCCGGGCCCGGAAGGGCATGGCGGAACGGGGAGGACGGATAGCCGTGGCGGACGGATTTCTCTCGCTGTGGCGGGACCTGGAGCCCATCGGGCGGCACGCCGGGTCCGGCGGGTACCGGCGGTTCGCGTGGGGCGGCGCCGACGGGGAGTGCCGGGACTGGTTCCGGGACCAGGCCCGGGCGCGCGGGCTGCGGTACGAGGTGGACCGCAACGGCAACCAGTGGGCCTGGCGCGGCGACCCGGAGCGCGGCGACGCCGTCGTCACCGGCTCGCACCTGGACTCCGTGCCGGACGGCGGCGCCTTCGACGGGCCGCTCGGCGTGGTGTCCGCGTTCGCCGCCGTGGACCGGGTGCCGGAGGGCGGGCGCCCGCTGGGCATCGTCAACTTCACCGACGAGGAAGGCGCCCGGTTCGGCGTCGCCTGCGTCGGCTCCCGGCTCGCCACCGGCACCCTCACCCCCGAACGCGCCCGCACCCTGCGCGACGCCCAGGGCATCAGCCTGCCGCAGGCCATGGAACGCGCCGGGCGGGACCCGGACGCCATCGGCCCCGACCCCGAACGCCTCGCCCGCATCGGCGCCTTCGTCGAACTCCACATCGAACAGGGCCGCGCCCTGGCCGACACCCCGCACCCGGTCGGCGTCGCCTCCGCGATCTGGCCGCACGGGCGCTGGCGGTTCGACTTCCACGGCGCCGCCAACCACGCCGGGACCACCCGGCTGGAAGACCGCCGCGACCCGATGCTGACCTACGCCACCACCGTGCTCGGCGCCCGCAAGAAGGCCAGGCTCGCGGGCGCGCTGGCCACCTTCGGCAAGGTCGCCGTCGAGCCCAACGGCGTCAACGCCATCCCCTCCCTGGTGCGGGGCTGGCTGGACGCCCGCGCCGCCGACCGGCCCACCCTCGACACCGTGGTCGCCGCCATCGAACAGGCCGCCCGCGAACGCGGAGGCCGGGACGGCGTGACGGTCACCGTCACCGAGGAGTCCCGCACCGCCCTCGTCGAGTTCGACACCGCGCTCCGCGACCGGCTGGCCACCCTGCTCACCGAGCGGCACGGCGGCGCGCCCCTGCTGCCCACCGGCGCCGGACACGACGCCGGCATCCTGTCCGCCACCGTGCCCACCGCCATGCTCTACGTGCGCAACCCGACCGGGGTCTCCCACGCACCCGCCGAGCACGCCACCGAGGACGACTGCGAGGCCGGCGTCACCGCCCTCGCCGAGGTACTGGAGGAACTGGTGTGTCGCTGAGCGCGCAGAGCTACTGGGCCGCCCACGCCTGGCTGAACGGCACCGTCCAGGACGGCGTGGTCATCGCCACCGGACCCGACGGCCGGGTCACCGAGGTGCGCACCGGCGTGCCCGAACCGCCCATCGCGGCCGTCCCGCTCGGCGGCCTCACCGTCCCCGGACTCGCCAACGTCCACAGCCACTTCTTCCACCGCGCGCTGCGCTCCACCGCCCAGATCGGCGGCGGCACCTTCTGGACCTGGCGCGAGGCCATGTATCTGGTCGCCTCCCAGCTCACCCCCGACTCCGCCCACGAACTCGCCCGCGCCGTCTACGCCGAGATGGCCCTGGCGGGCATCACCTGCGTCGGCGAGTTCCACTATGTGCACCACCAGCCGGACGGCACCCCGTACCACCACCCCAACGCCATGGGCGAGGCCCTGATCGCCGCCGCCGCCGACGCCGGGATCCGCATCACCCTCCTCGACACCTGCTACCTCTCCTCCGGCTTCGGCACCCCGCCCACCGCCCGGCAGCGCCGCTTCAGCGACGGCACCGCCGAGGCCTGGGCCACCCGCGCCGCCGCCCTCACCGCCACCGGCCACGCCCGGATCGGCGCCGCCATCCACTCGGTGCGCGCCGTCCCCGCCACCGCGCTGGGCACCGTCGCCGACTGGGCCCGCGAGCGCAACGCCCCGCTCCACCTCCATCTGTCCGAACAGCCCGCCGAGAACGAGGCCTGCCACCGCGCCCACAGCACCACGCCCACCCGCCTGCTGGCCGATCACGGCATCCTCGGCCCCGGCACCACCGCCGTGCACGCCACCCATCTCACCGACGACGACATCACCCTGCTCGGCGCCACCGGCACCGGCGTGTGCGTGTGCCCCACCACCGAACGCGACCTCGCCGACGGCATCGGCCCGGCCGCCGCCCTGGAGCGCGCCGGCAGCCCGCTGAGCCTGGGCAGCGACAGCCACGCCGTCATCGACCTCCTCGAAGAGGCCCGCGCCCTGGAACTGCACGAACGCCTGCGCACCCGCGCCCGCGGCCACTGGACCGCCGCCCAACTGCTGCGCACCGCATCCGAGGAGGGCCACGCCGCCCTCGGCTGGGCGGACGCCGGCCGTCTCGAACCGGGCTCCTTCGCCGACTTCACCACCGTGGCGCTGGACACCGTCCGCACGGCGGGCCCCGCCCCCGCGCTCGCCACCGAAGCGGTGATCCACGCCGCCACCGCCGCCGACATCCGGGACACCGTGGTCGGCGGCCGGCACATCGTGCGCGACGGAGTGCACCAGCTGGTCCACGACGTGCCGGCCGCCCTGGCCCGCGGCATCCGCGCCCTGAACCACCCCCGCTGACACTCCGAGGGACGACGATGGCCAGCACGGCAATCACCCACATCGGCACGCTCATCACCAACAACCCCTCCCTGGGCCACGGCCCACTCGGACCCCTCCACGACGCGGCCCTCGTCATCGAGGACGACCGCGTCGCCTGGATCGGTACCACCAGTCAAACACCCGCCACTGACAGTTACCACGACGCGGGCGGCCGGGCCGTCATCCCCGGCTTCGTGGACGCCCACTCCCACCTGCTGTTCGCCGGCGACCGCACCGCCGAGTTCACCGCCCGCATGTCCGGCCGCCCCTACACCGCCGGCGGCATCCGCTCCACCGTCACCGCCACCCGCCGCGCCACCGACGAGCAGCTCGCCGCCAACCTCACCGCCCACCTCGCCGAGATGCACCGCCAGGGCACCACCACCGTCGAGACCAAATCGGGCTACGGGCTCACCACCGCCGACGAATCCCGCGCGCTGCGCGTCGCCCGCGCGCACACCCCCGAGACCACCTACCTCGGCGCCCACATCACCGCCCCCGAGTACGCCGACGACCCGGACGGCTACGTCGCCCTCGTCACCGGCCCGATGCTCGACGCGTGCGCGCCGTACGCCCGCTGGATCGACGTGTTCTGCGAGCGCGGGGCCTTCGGCGCCGACGCCGCCCGGACGATCCTGGCCGCCGGACGGGCCAGGGGGCAGCTGCCGCGCGTCCACGCCAACCAGCTCGGAACGGGGCCCGGCGTCCAGGTCGCT
>NZ_JBHWJL010000347.1:0-5007 GCF_042731495.1 Streptomyces sp. NPDC059853 | reverse complement strand
GAGATGTGTATAAGAGACAGGGGATGTTCTGGATCTCGATCCTGGCCGGGTCGAGGCGGCGGCCCCACACGACCTCCGCCTCGCCCTCCGGGGACAGCCGTACGGCCGCCCCGCCCAGGTCCATGCCCAGCGGCTCGTCGGCGACCGTCCCGGCGCCCGGCACGGCCAGCCCGTACGCCTGCCAGGCCCGGCGGGCCAGCGGCCAGTCCTGGAGCGCGGTGGCGGCGATGCCGACGTTCCACCAGTCCGGGGCTCCGGTGTCCCGCTCCAGCAGCGCGACGGCCCGCAGGCCCGCGGAGCGCGCCTGCTCCCAGTCGTGGCGGAACTTGTGCAGCAGCGCCAGGTTGAACCAGGACTCGGACAGCCATGGCTCCAGATCGGCGGCACGGGTGAGGAGCGCGCCCGCGTCCTCGTACCGGCCGTCGTCGATGAGGGTGAAAGCCCGGTTCGTGGCCAGTCGCCAGTCGGTCGACGGACGCTGCCGGACTCTGCCGAAGATCCTCACGGTGTCCTGCCTGATTCCCGCTGGGTGATGTGCACGTCGTCGTTCTCCTGTCCGCCTCAGGGCGCATCCAACCACAGCATGGGTCAGGCGACCGCCCCGCGCGAGACGATCTGTGCGAGGGCCCGGACGACTTCGGGGTCGTACTCGGTGCCGGCCTCCCGCTCCAGCGCGCTCAGCGCCCGCTCCGCGCAGGGGCGGTGCGGCGGGGCCAGGTCCGCGTAGGCGTTGGCGGTGCGGACGATCCGGGCCGCCAGCGGCTGCTCCCGGTACGGCTCGGCCTGGAGCTCCACCGTGTGCGCGATGGTCTCTCCCGCACCCGCCTCGCGCGCCACCGTGGCGCCCAGGGCGGCGATGGCCCGGCGCCGGGCGGCTGGCAGGGCGACGGTGGCACCGTCGGGCAGCGGCTCGAAGAGGGAGAGCTGGCCGATGTCGTGGAGCAGCGCGGCGTACTCCAGTGCGGTGAGCCGGTGCCCGCGCACCCGCAGCGCGCGCCCGGTGGCGCGCGCGAGGGCGGCCACCCGCTGGGCGTGCCCCTCGGGGGTGTACCCGGCGACCTCCGTGGCCCGGGCCAGCGCCCTGATCGTCTGCCGGTAGGTGGCGCGTACCGCCGCGTAGCGGCGGAAGACCAGCGCCGTCATCAGCAGCGGCGCGCTGAACAGCGGCGCCGCCCACCAGCGGGCGTACACCGTGCCCAGCACCAGCGCGGCCACCCCGCCCGCCACGGCCAGGGCCAGCGCGGTGGCGGCGGGCGGGTCGGCGCGCAGCAGCCGTAACGCGGACCAGTTCATGCGCGGGCGCCCGGCTGCTCGTCGGGCAGGGGCACGGGTTCCGCGGCGGGCCTGGCGCCGGGGACGTTACGGCGCGGGGCCTCGGTGTAGGGCCACCCGTGCCGCTCCAGCGCGCGGCTCAGCGCGGCCACCATCCTCGGGTCGAACTGGGTACCGGCGCAGCGCCGCAGTTCGGCGAGCGCCTCGCCGACCGGGCGGGCGCGCCGGTAGCTGCGGGTGGAGGTCATGGCGTCGAAGGCGTCGGCCACGGCCACGATCCGGGCGGCCTCGGGGATGCGCCGCCCGGCGAGACCGGCCGGGTAGCCGCTGCCGTCGTAGCTCTCGTGGTGGTGGAGCGCGGCGTCCACGGCTTCGCCGAGCACCGGGATGCCGCGGACGATGGCGTGGCCGTACTCGGGGTGGCGGCGGATCTGGCGCCACTCCTCGTCGTCGAGGGGGCCCTCCTTGCGGAGGGTGCGGGTGGGGACGGCCAGCTTGCCGATGTCGTGGAGGGCGCCGGCGGTGCGCAGCGCGTGGGTGCGTTCGGCGTCCAGGCCGAGTTCCCCGGCGATCAGGGCGGCGGCGTGGCCGACGCGTTCGCTGTGGCCGCGGGTGTACCGGTCCTTGAGGTCGACGGCCTGGACGAGCGCGGCGACGGTGGCCCGGTGCGCGGCGTCCAGGTGCCGGGAGCGGGCCAGGACCCAGCAGCAGATGTAGCCGGGGGCCAGCACCGCGAGCGCGCCCAGCAGCCCGGGGGCGGGGACGGCGTGCCACAGGGTGGCGGCCACCAGCCCCAGCAGCCCGTACGGCAGGTGGCCCAGCAGGACGGCGGAGGCGCTGCGGCTGCCGCCCAGCGCCCGGTCGGCGGCGGCGCAGGTGAGGACTGCGATGAGCGCCGGGAGCAGGGTGATGGTGAGCGGCGCGGCGGCCGGCTGGGAGTGGCCGGGGTCGGTGCCGCCGGGCAGCGGCAGAGCGTCGCCGAGCAGGCCCTCGGTGAGCAGCCGGAAGCAGTAGGCGCCCGCCGCCGCGGTGACCATGAGGCGCACGGTGTGCCGGAAGCGCCCCTCGGCGGGCGGGCGGCCGAGCAGCGCGCCGGGTACGGGCGCGAGTGCGGCCAGCGCGGGTGGCAGCAGGAAGACGCCGGTGAACAGCAGGGCGCCGTAGGAGGCGGTCTCCGGGGGGACGCGGTGGCCGAAGAAGCGGCAGCTGGGCAGGTAGCGGCAGAGCGTGCCGAGGACGACCAGCGGGAGGAACTGGGTCCACGGCAGGGCCGCGACGGCCTCCCCGAGGTGCGGCATCGTGGTTCCTCCTCCCCTGGGTGTCCCGGGGAGGATAGAGCGCGAGCCGGTGGACGCGGGGGGAGTTTGCGGGTCAGTCCTGGCAGAACGCCGCCATACTCACCCGATCGAGTGAAAGTGGGGTGAAGGAAGTGAAAGTGGAGCAGCCCGGGCCGGGCGTGCGCCCGCTCAGTCGGCCGTCGCCGCCGGGGGCACCGCGCCGCCGCCCGCCGCCGTCTGCCCGGGCCCGGTGCCCCGGATCAGCTCGATCCGGTCCAGCACCTTGGCGCGCAGGTCCGCCGGTACCTCGTCGTGGCCGCAGCACCGCTTGACCAGCTTCTTCACCGACTCCTCGAGGCCGTACTCGGCCAGGCAGGGCCGGCACTCCTCGATGTGCTCCTGGAACTTCGCGGAGTCCACATCCGGCATCTCCTTGTCGAGATACTCGTAGAGATGCCCGAGGACCTCGGAACAGTCCGTGGGACGCGACGGGTCGCCACTCATGAGCCAGAGCCTTCCTGTGCCCCGCCCGTGCCGGCCGGGACCAGGCCACGCTCACGGGCGTAATCACTGAGCATGTCGCGCAGCTGCCGCCGGCCGCGGTGCAGCCGGGACATCACCGTGCCGATGGGTGTCCCCATGATGTCGGCGATCTCCTTGTAGGCAAAGCCCTCGACATCCGCGAGATAAACGGCGATGCGGAATTCCTCCGGGATCGCCTGGAGCGCCTGCTTCACATCGGAGTCCGGCAGGTGGTCGAGCGCCTGCGACTCGGCCGAGCGCAGCCCGGTCGACATGTGCGACTCGGCGCGGGCCAGCTGCCAGTCCTCGATGTCCTCGGCGGCGCTGCGCTGCGGCTCGCGCTGCTTCTTGCGGTACGAGTTGATGAAGGTGTTGGTGAGGATGCGGTACATCCACGCCTTGAGGTTGGTGCCCTCACGGAACTGGTGGAACGAGCCGTACGCCTTGGCGTAGGTCTCCTGCACCAGGTCCTCCGCGTCGGCGGGGTTGCGCGTCATGCGCAGCGCGGCCGAGTACATCTGGTCGAGGAAGCCGAGGGCGTCGCGCTCGAAGCGGGCGTTGCGTTCCGCCTCGCTCTCGGTCGCGCGCACCGTCTCGTCCTGCGACGCGTTGTCGTCCGTACCGGTGACCTGACCCACCTCCTCCGCCGGGAAGGCGACGAACCCGGGCACGGGTCCGCCCGTTTCGGAGGATAGACGACGGACGGTGTTCTCCGCCGGTCGGGAGGACCGGTCGGCGGCCAGTGCCAGCGTCGCCCAGTCCACCTCGGCGGCGGCCGGCCGCCGCGGTCGGGTCGGGCAGCTGATGGATCCCATGGGGGACGTCTCCGCTCTCTCGTCGGCGTGCTGTACGCGCGTACGCAGGGCACAACACACCGGGCGGGCGGCGCATTCCCGGGCCCGGCGGGGGCGGGGCGCGTCCGCCGTCCGCCGCTCAGAAGAGCGTTTCCTCCTCGGGGGCGGGCAGGGCGGCGACCAGCTCGGGGCCGTTGTTCCGTACGTTGCTGACGTCGCGGGTGACGGGGTAGGCACGGACGGTGCCCGCCGGGGGCGGGGTGAGCAGGCCCCGGATCTCCTCGGGGTCGGTGCGGGACGGGTCGAGCCAGGCGTCCCAGCGGTCCGGCAGCAGCATGAGCGGCATCCGGGGGTGGATGTCCGCGAGGGTGCGCGGGCCCTTGGCGGCGCCGCCGACGGCCGGGCCGGCGGACTGCGGGTCGCCGGGCGGGGCGTCGGCCAGCGGGGTGGATTCGGCTTCGGTGGTGAGGACCGTGCAGGTGACCCACCAGGCGCGCGGATGGTCCTCGGGGAGGGTGGCGTCGCGCCAGAACTCGTACAGGCCCGCCAGCGCCATCACCGAGCCGTCGGCCGGGGTGACGAAGTACGGCTGCTTGCGGGGCCGCTTGCGCTTGCCCTTGACCTCCTCGGTGCGCTCCTCGTCCCCGGTGGCCCATTCGTAGTAGCCGTCGGCCGGCAGCAGACAGCGGCGGGCGGCGAAGGCGCGGCGGTAGGAGGCGCGCTCGTGGACGGTCTCGGACCTCGCGTTGATCATCTTGGCGGCGGACTCCGGGGACTTGGCCCAGGAGGGGATCAGACCCCAGCGCAGCACCCGCAGCTGGCGCACCGGCTCGGGGCCCGCGCCCTTGAGGGGGCGGTCGAGGACCGCGTACACCTCTTTGGTGGGGGCCACGTTCCAGTCGGCGGGCAGGGCCTCGGACGGCTCCCAGCGCTCGATGTCGAAGATCGACGCGAGATCCTCCGGGCTTCTGCTGGCCGCGTACCGTCCGCACATGTGATCCAGCGTAATGCGCCGGGGTCCGTACGGTGACGGGCCCCGGCGCACACGGTCGGTGATGCGTGGTGGTCGATCGGTGACCGGCCGGGTCGCGGACAGGCGGAGCTGTCCGGGCGGTCGCGAACAGCCGGTGGTGATCAGGCGG
>NZ_JBHWJL010000346.1:0-5011 GCF_042731495.1 Streptomyces sp. NPDC059853 | reverse complement strand
TGGCGCTCGCGCGGGCCCGCGGCCCCCGGGGGCGCCCCCCCGGCCCCGCACAAGGGTGTGCCCGGCGGCACCCCGCGCCGCCGGCCACCACCCGGTGGGTCACACCGGTATCACTCGCCGGAGAGGACCGCCCGGGCCGCCGTGCGGGCTTCCTCGGCCGACTCGGCGGCGCGGGCGGCCGCCGCCGCGCGCTCGCACTGGGCCAGGGTGTGCTCGGCCAGGGCGGAGCGGACGTAGGGGATCGCCGACGCGCTCATCGACAGGCTGGTCACGCCCAGACCGGTCAGTACGCACGCCAGCAGCGGGTCCGCCGCCGCCTCGCCGCACACCCCGCAGCTCTTGCCCTCGGCCTTGGCCGCCTCGGCGGACAGCGCCACCAGATCGAGCAGGGCGGGCTGCCACGGGTCCTGGAGCCGGGAGACGGCGCCGACCTGCCGGTCGGCGGCGAACGTGTACTGCGCCAGGTCGTTGGTGCCCAGCGACAGGAACTCCACCTCCTGGAGCACCGAGCGCGCCCGCAGCGCGGCGGAGGGGATCTCCACCATCGCGCCGAACTTCGCCCGCAGCCCCGCCGCCCGGCAGGCGTCCGCGAATGCCTTCGCGTCCGCCCGGTCGGCCACCATCGGGGCCATGACCTCCAGATACACCGGCAGCCCCTCGGCCGCCGCGGCCAGCGCCTTGAGCTGGGTGTCCAGCACCTCGGGGTGGTCGAGCAGCGTGCGCAGCCCGCGCACGCCCAGCGCCGGGTTGGGCTCCTCGCCCGGGGTGAGGAACGCCAGCGGCTTGTCCGCGCCCGCGTCCAGCACCCGCACCACCACCCGGCCCTCCGGGAACGCCTCCAGCACCTGGCGGTAGGTCGCGGTCTGGGTCTCCAGCGACGGCGCGCGCTCGCTGTCGTCCAGGAAGAGGAACTCGGTACGGAACAGGCCCACGCCCTCCGCGCCCGCCTCCACGGCCGCGGCGACGTCCGCCGGTCCGCCGATGTTGGCCAGCAGCGGCACCTTGTGACCGTCCGCGGTGGCCCCGGGCCCGGCCGACGCCGCCACCGCGGCCCGCCGCTCCTCCGCCACCCGCGCCAGTGCCGCCCGCTGCTCACCGCTGGGGTTCACGGTCACCTCACCGGTGCTGCCGTCCACCGCCACCACGGTGCCCTCGGTCAGCTCGCCGACCCCCGGCAGCGCCACCACGGCCGGCACCCCGAGCGCCCGGGCCAGGATCGCGCTGTGGCTGGTCGGGCCGCCCTCCTCGGTGACGAAGCCGAGCACCAGCGCCGGATCGAGCAGCGCGGTGTCCGCCGGTGCGAGATCCCGCGCGACCAGCACGAACGGCTCGTCGGAGTCCGGCACCCCGGGCATCGGCACGCCCAGCAGCCGGGCCACGATGCGGTTGCGGACGTCGTCGAGGTCGGCGACCCGGCCGGCCAGGTAGTCACCCGCCGCCGCCAGCAGTTCCCGGTAGGCGCCGAACGCGTCGTACACCGCGCGCTCGGCCGTGCTGCCGCCGGCCACCCGGCGGGCCACGTCCGCCATCAGCTCCGGGTCCTGGGCCATCAGCGCCTGCGCCTCCAGGACGGCCTGCGCCTCGCCCCCGGCGAGCTGGCCGCGTGCGAGGAGATCGGCCGCCACCGCGTCCACCGCCTGCCGGGCCCGCGCCGTGACGCGCTCGGTGTCCTGCCCCGGCACCTGCTCGGCCGACGGCTCCAGCACCGCGGTGCCCATGTGCCGCACCTCACCGATCGCCACGCCATGACTGACGCCGACTCCCTGCAGCATTTTCTCCATCACACCTGTCTCCGTCAGTTCCAGCCGAAAAGCGGGTCACCGGCCCGGACCTCGATGTCCGCGGCGACGTCGGACAGGGCGTCGGCGCCCGCCTGCAGCGCCACCACCGGGCACATCGGGGACTTCCCCGCCGCCACCACCGCGGCCGGGTCCCACCGCACCACCGGGTCACCCCGGCGCACCGTGTCGCCCTTGTTGGCCAGCGGTTCGAAACCCTGTCCGTCCAGTTGCACCGTATCGACACCCAGATGGGTGAGTACGCCCCGTCCCCGGTCGTCGACCACCACATAGGCGTTCGGGCTCAGCGAGACGAGGATGCCGTCGACCGGAGCCACCGCCGTACAGGGCCGCAGCGGCGGATCCACGGCCACGCCGGGGCCGACCACGGCCTCGGCGAACGCCGGATCCGGCACCTCGGCGAGAGGGATGGCCCGCCCGGCCACAGGAGATGTCACAGTGGTCATGAAGGGCCTCTCAATGGGCTGAAACAGTCAGTGTCCATCACTTTTCGGACGGCACACCCGATAAAAGCGTAAGTCATGGGATCCGCAGCCCCCTGTCCGGCGGTCGCCCCGCGCACCGTGCGTCCCATCCGGCCCGGTAAGGTCGAGGCGCACATCGGCCGGAACTGGCATGAACAACAGGAGGCTTCCGGGTGGACGTCCAGGAGACGGACATGCAGACCGACCGGGTCTTCACCATCCCGAACATTCTGAGCATGGCCCGGCTGGTCGGGGTGCCCCTGTTCCTGTGGCTGGTTCTCTCCCCGGTCTTCGACGGCCCCAACAGGGACGGCTGGGCCCTGCTGGTCCTCGTCTTCAGCGGCGTGAGCGACTACCTCGACGGCAAGCTCGCCCGGCGCTGGAACCAGGTCTCCCCGCTCGGCCGCATCCTCGACCCCGCCGCCGACCGCCTCTACATCCTCTCCACCCTCGTCGGCCTCACCTGGCGCGACATCCTGCCCTGGTGGGTCACCGCCCTGCTGCTGGCGCGGGAGGCCATGATGGCCGTCACCGTCGTCCTGCTGGACCGCCGCGGCTACGCCCCGCCCCAGGTCAACTACCTGGGCAAGGCCGCCACCCTCAATCTCATGTACGGCTTCCCTCTGCTCCTGCTCAGCGACGGCAGCGGCACCCTCGCCTCACTGGCCGCCATTTTCGGATGGGCGTTCGTCGGCTGGGGTACAGCGCTCTACTGGTGGGCAGGAGTCCTGTACGTGGTCCAGGTCCGCCGAATCCTCAAGGCGGATGCCACGGCCGACTGAGCCCGCCCTGGCAGTGTCGCAGGGGCCTGGCGCCCGCACGTGCCGCTAATTTCCGGGGAGCCACCCCGGGCCCGGGCCCCTCCAGACGGGCGCGGTCGGCATGACTGCTGTCTCCCCAAGGAGGACACTTCCGATATGAAGGCCGTCGTAATGGCTGGTGGCGAGGGCACCCGGCTTCGCCCCATGACCGCGAGCATGCCCAAGCCACTGCTGCCGGTGGCGAACCGTCCGATCATGGAACACGTGCTCCGGCTGCTGAAGCGCCACGGACTCAACGAGACCGTGGTCACCGTGCAATTCCTCGCTTCTCTGGTGAAGAACTACTTCGGCGACGGTGAGGAACTGGGGATGGACCTCACCTACGCCAACGAGGAGAAGCCCCTGGGTACGGCCGGAAGTGTGAAGAACGCCGAGGAAGCCCTCAAGGACGACTCCTTTCTGGTGATCTCCGGGGACGCCCTCACCGACTTCGACCTCACCGACCTCATCGCCTACCACCGCGAACGCGGGGCCCTGGTCACCGTCTGTCTCACGCGGGTGCCCAACCCGCTCGAATTCGGCATCACCATCCTCAAGGAGGACGGCCGCGTCGAACGCTTCCTGGAGAAGCCCACCTGGGGCCAGGTGTTCTCCGACACGGTCAACACCGGCATCTACGTCATGGAGCCGGAGGTCTTCGACTACGTCGAGCCCGATGTGCCGGTCGACTGGTCCGGCGACGTCTTCCCCCGGCTGATGAAGGAAGGCCGGCCCATCTACGGCTACGTCGCCGAGGGCTACTGGGAGGACGTCGGCACCCACGAGAGCTACGTCAAGGCCCAGGCCGACGTGCTGGAGGGCAAGGTCGACGTCGACATCGACGGCTTCGAGATCTCGCCCGGCGTCTGGGTCGCCGAGGGCGCCGAGGTGCACCCCGACGCCAAGCTGCGCGGACCGCTCTACATCGGCGACTACGCCAAGATCGAGGCCGGGGCCGAAGTGCGCGAGCACACCGTCATCGGCTCCAACGTCGTCGTCAAGGCCGACGCCTTCCTCCACAAGGCGGTGGTCCACGACAACGTCTACCTCGGCCCGCAGACCAATCTGCGCGGCTGCGTCGTCGGCAAGAACACCGACATCATGCGCGCCGCCCGCATCGAGGACGGCGCCGTCATCGGCGACGAGTGCCTGGTCGGCGAGGAATCCATCATCCAGGGCAACGTCCGCGTCTACCCCTTCAAGACCATCGAGGCCGGCGCCTTCGTCAACACCTCGGTCATCTGGGAGTCGCGCGGCCAGGCCCACCTCTTCGGCGCCCGCGGCGTCTCCGGCATCCTCAACGTCGAGATCACCCCGGAACTCGCCGTCCGCCTCGCCAGCGCCTACGCCACCACCCTCAAGAAGGGCTCCACCGTCACCACGGCCCGCGACCACTCCCGGGGCGCCCGCGCCCTCAAACGCGCCGTGATCTCCGCCCTCCAGGCCAGCGCCATCGACGTCCGCGACCTGGAGAACGTCCCGCTGCCCGTCGCCCGCCAGCAGACGGCGCGCGGCAGCGCGGGCGGCGTCATGATCCGCACCACCCCGGGGGTCCCCGACTCCCTCGACATCATGTTCTTCGACGAACGCGGCGCCGACCTCTCCCAGGCCGGACAGCGCAAACTCGACCGCGTCTACGCCCGCCAGGAGTACCGCCGCGCCTTCCCCGGCGAGATCGGCGACCTGCGCTTCCCCGCCAGCGTCTTCGACGGCTACACCGGCGCCGTCATCCGGGCCGTCGACACCACCGGCGTCGCCGAATCCGGCCTCAAGATCGTCGTGGACGCCGCGAACGGCAGCGCCGGCCTGGTCCTGCCCAGCCTGCTCGGCCGGCTCGGCGTCGACTCCCTGGTCATCAACCCCGGCCAGGACGAGTCCCGCCCCACCGAGACCCCCGAGACCCGCCGCCCCGGCCAGGAGCGGCTGGGCGAGATGGTATACAACACCC
>NZ_JBHWJL010000345.1:0-5027 GCF_042731495.1 Streptomyces sp. NPDC059853 | reverse complement strand
GCCCCAGCCCGCCTGCCGCCTCCTCGGTCACCTCCAGCGACAGATCGAAGTGGGCGCCGCCCGGCGGCAGCAGCCGGTCCGTCAGCCGCAGCTCCGGCGGGGCCCCGGCGTCGGGCCGCTCCGCCCGCGCCGCCGGTACGTGCGTGAACATCGTCCGGAACAGCGGATTGCCGCCCGCCTCCCGCTCCGGCCGCACCGCCCGCACCACCTGCTCGAACGGCAGCTCCTGGTGCGCGAACGCCTCCAGCACCACGGCCCGCACCCGCGCCAGATGGGCGGCGAAGTCCGCGTCCGGGTCGATCCGCACCCGCAGCGCCAGCGTGTTGACGAAGAACCCGACCAGCGGCGCGGTGTCCGGGTGCGACCGCCCCGACACCGGCGTCCCCACCGTCACGTCCCGGCTGCCCGCGTGCCGTGCCACATGGAGCGTGTACACCGCCAGCAGCGCCATGAACGCCGTACTGCCGGTGGAGCGGCGCAACTCCGTCAGCCACGCCACCGCCTCGGCCGGGACCCGCGCCTCGCGCCGGTCACCCGCTGGCCCCGGCCGCTCGGGGACCGGCCGGTCCGGCTCCGGCACCGTGCCCACCGCGCCCGCCAGCGCCCGCGTCCAGTACGCCCGCTCCGCGCCGCCCCGCTCCGCCAGCACCTCACGCTGCCAGCGCGCGTAGTCCGCGTAGTCGGCCGTCAGCTCCGGGAGCCCGGCCGCCGCGACCGTGCCACCCGACCGGTACAGCGCCCACAGCTCGCGCTCGAACACCTCCAGCGACCAGGCGTCCAGCGCCACATGGTGCGCCACGAACGCCAGCGTGTGCCGCCCCGGCCCGGTCCGCCACACCCGCACCCGCAGCAGCGGGCCCCGGGTCAGATCGAACGGCTCGGCCACCAGCGCGTCCAGCCGCTCCGCCACCTCGCCCGCCGGGCACTCCACGGCGGCCAGACCGCACCGCCAGGGCGGACCGATCCGCTGCACCACGGCACCGTCCGCGTCCGTGTCCACGGTGGTGCGCAGCGCCTCGAACCGGCCGATCAGCGCGTCCACCGCGGCCCCCAGCCGCGCCACGTCCAGCGGGCCTCCGACATCGCGCGCCCACGTCACGTGGTACGTCGCGCTGTCCGGCGCCAGCTGCCACAGGAACCACAGCCGCTCCTGCGCGTACGAGGCGGGCAGCGGCTCGCCCGGCGTCCGCGCGGCCCGCACGATCCGGCCGCCCGCAGCCCCCGCCTCCCCGGCGGATTCCTCCAGCCGCCGGGCCATCGCGGCCACCGTCGGCCGCTCGAACACCTCGTGCAGCCGCACCCGGACCCCGAACTCCGTACCCAGCCGCATCACCAGCCGGACTGCCAGCAGCGAGTGCCCGCCCAGCGCCACGAAGTCGTCCTCGATCCCCACCTCGGGCAGCCCCAGCACCTCGCACCACACGGCCGCCACCCGCCGCTGCGTCCGCGTCACCGGCGGACCACCGCGCAGCCGCGCCGCAGTCGGCGTACCCGCCGCGCGCCGCAGCGCCGCCCGGTCCACCTTGCCGCCGGGGGTCAGCGGCAGCGCCGGGACCGTCCGCAGCACCGCGGGGACCGCGGCGGCCGGGAGCCGGTCGGCCAGATACGCCGTCAGCTCCCCGCCACCGGCCTCCGCACCCGCCGTCGCCTCCCCGGCCGGCACCACATGCGCCACCAGTGTGGTCCGGGCGCCCGGCGCCCCGCCGTCCCGGTGCGCGGTGACCGCCGCGGCCGCCACCGCCGGATGGGAGCGCAGCAGCGCCTCGATCTCCGCCGGCTCCACCCGCTGGCCCGAGATCTTCAGCTGCCCGTCCACCCGGCCCACGAACTCCAGCAGCCCGCCCGCCGTGAACCGCACCAGATCACCCGTCCGGTACATCCGCGACCCCGGCGGACCCCACGGGTCGGGCACGAACGCGGCGGCCGTCAGCTCCGGCCGCCCCCGGTAGCCCCGGGCCGGCGCCGGACCGCCCAGACACAGCTCACCCGTGCCGCCCGGCGGCACCTCGCGCAGCGCCGCGTCCAGCACCCGCACCCGCACCCCGCCCAGCGGGCGGCCGATCACCGGCACCGGATGCTCCGTCACCCGCACCGCCGTCACATCCACCGTCGTCTCGGTCGGACCGTAGGTGTTGAGCACCACCGTCCCCGGACGCGCGGCCAGCGCCGCCCACAGATCCGGCGGACACGCCTCGCCGCCCAGCGTCACCAGCCGCGGCGGATGCGGCGCGTCCAGGAGCCCCGCCTCCACCAGCACCTGCGCCTGCGCCGTGGTGACCCCGACCACCCCGGCCGCCCGCCCGGCGTCCTGGGCCAGTGCCACCAGCCGCCGCGGGTCGCGGCCCTCGGCACCCGGCAGCACCAGCAGGGTGTGGCCGTCCAGCAGGGCCAGCACCTGCTCCAGGAAGAAGTCCGAGAGGAACGCGGAGGTCCCCAGCGCCACCCGCAGCCGCTCCCCGCCCGGCGCCACCGCCCGCAGCCGGGGCAGCAGCAGCGCGCAGGCGTAGTGGGCCAGCGACCCGTGCTCCACGGCCACCCCCTTGGGCGCGCCCGACGTGCCGGAGGTGTACATCACATACGCCAGATCCCCTCCGGCGACGGCCGTGTCCTCCGGCAGGCCGGACCCCGCCCCGCCGTCCTCCTCCGGCAGGCCGGACCCCGCCCCGCCGTCCCCCTCCGGCCCGTCCCACCGCAGCGTCGGAAAGCCCCCCGGAACCGGCCCGGCGCCGCGACCGGCGCCCTCGGTCACCAGCACCACCGGCCGGGCGTCCCGCGCCATCACCCGCAGCCGGCCCGGCGGCAGCTCCGGGTCCAGCGGCACGAACGCCGCACCCGCCCGCCAGACGGCCCACAGCGCCGTCACCGCGCCCCGCCCGGCGGGCAGACAGATCCCCACCAGGTCACCCCGGCCGACACCCGCCCGCCGCAGCCGCCGCGCCAGCCGCGCGCTGTCCGCCTCCAGTTCGGCGTACGTCACCCGCCGCGCGCCGTCCTCCAGCGCCACCGCCTCCGGGTCGCTCAGCGCCCGGGACCGCAGCAGCACGGGCACCGGCACCCGGGCCTCGTCCCGCTCCGCCCCCGTACCGCTCCAGGAGGCCAGCAACTCGCGCTCCGCCGCCCCCAGCAGCACCGCCTCCCCGTGCGGGGCGTCCGGATCGGCGGCCAGTGCCCGCAGCGCCCGCAGATGGTAGTCCCGCACGACCGTCACCTGATCGGCGGTCAGCCGCCGCGCGTCGTACTCCAGCTCCAGCCGCAGTGTGCCGGAACCGGCTTCCCGGCTGACCGTCACCCCCAGCACGAAGTCGGTGCGCCCCGTCCCCGCGACGTCCTGCTCCGCCGCCTCGCTGTGCGCGACCTCCTCGGCCAGCGCGCCGAACTGGTGGAAGTGGTTGTACGTGAACGTCGCGTCGAACAGGGGACCGGACCCCAGCTCGCGGCGCAGCGCCGCCATCGGATACCGCCGGTGCGGCAGCAGCGCGCGTTCGGCGGCGAATACGGCCCGCACCAGATCGGCCCAGCTGCCCGCCGGGAGACGCAGCCGCAGCGGCACCGTGTTCAGGAACAGGCCCCGGACCTCCTCGCCGTCGGGCTCCTCCAGCCGGCCGTTGGCCGTCAGCCCCACCAGCACGTCCGGGGTCCCGGTGGCCAGCCCCACCGCCCGCAGATGCGCCGCCAGGACCACCGACTTGAACGGCACCCCGCAGCGCCGCGCCACCGCGTCCAGCCGCGCCGACATCGCCGACGGCAGCGGCGTGCTCAGCACCCCGTGCCCGGCCGCCGCGTCGCGCTCATGGCTCTCGCCCACCACGTGCTCCCCGAGCGGCACCGGCGACAGCCCGGCCGTCCGGCGCGGCAACCGCGCCTCGGACCGGTCGGCCAGCAGCCGGTGCCAGAACTCCCGGTGCACGGGGGAGGCGAGCGCCGCTCGCTCGGCGGCCACGAAGTCGCGGTAGCGCGAACGCGGCGGTACCGGACGCGGGAGGCGGCCGACGCGCAGCTCCCGGTAGAGGGCGTGGATCTCGGTGAGGGTGGAGGCGAGACTCCACCCGTCCAGGACGGCGTGGTGCTCGGTGATGGTCCACTGGAACGCGGCGTCACCGAGGACGTGCACGGCCATCCGCCACAGCGGCGCCGACTCCAGCACGAACGGGCGCCGCCGCTCGCCCTCGATGTACGCCACCAGGGCGGCCCGCCGGTCCCCCTCGTCCAGCTCCCGCAGGTCGGTCACCGTGAGCGGTACCTCGGCCGCCCGGTGCACCAGCTGCACCGGTTCGCTGTACCCGGTGAGGTCGAACGAGGTCCGCAGCGCCGGGTGCCGGGCCACCGCCAGCGCGACGGCCTGCCGGAAGTCCGCCTCGTCGAACTCCCCGGGCAGCCGCAGCGTCTCGACGTTCAGATACGGCAGCCGGTCGGGGTCCGACTCCATCTCGTAGACCATGCCGACCTGGAGTTCGGCCATCGGGTAGGCGTCGTCGAGCCCGTCCGGCAGCCTGTCCCGGTCCTCCGGCGGGAGCAGCGTGAACGCACCGTCGTCCTCCCGCTCCTGCGGTACGGCGGTGGGCGCGGCCACCTCCGTCACCTCCGCCAGCCGCGCGACGGTCGGGCGCTCCAGCAGATCCGGCATCCCGAACCGCAACCCGGCCTCCCGGGCCCGGCCGAGCACGCGGATGGCGCGGATGGAGTCGCCGCCGAGGTCGAAGAACGAGTCGTGCCGGCCGATCCGTTCGGTGCCCAGCACCCCACGCCACACGGCGGCCAGCGCCGCCTCCCGCCCCGGCAGCGGCTCCGCGTACCCGACGGCCAGCTCCGGCCGGCCGGTGGGTGGCGCCGGGAGACCGCGGACATCGATCTTGCCCTGGGGGGTGAGGGGGAGACGGGTGAGGTGGACGAAGTGGTGCGGGATGGCGTACTCGGGCAGCCGGGCGGCGAGCCAGGCGCGGAGCGCGGTGGTGCCGGGGGCCTGCCCGGAGGCGGTGGTGAGGTAGGCGGTGAGGGTGTCGGGGCGGGTGAGGGTGAGGTGCGCCTGG
>NZ_JBHWJL010000344.1:0-5062 GCF_042731495.1 Streptomyces sp. NPDC059853 | reverse complement strand
GGTGGGGTCCCGCAGATCGACGTACGACTGCGGGGCCCCGTCGACGGTCAGCAGCCAGCCGCCGTCCCGGTCGAGGTCGGGCAGCAGCCGGGCGGTGCCGAACGCCACCGGCCGGATCACCGGGATCGCCTCGTGCTCACTCATCCGGCCATTGTCCCCGGCCGGGGCGGCCACCCGGGTGGTGGCCCGGGCGGGCTGCCCCGGCCGCCACCCGGCACGGCGTCAGACCGCGCCGACCTCCGTGATCCGGCCGGCGCCCACCGTGCGCCCGCCCTCGCGGATCGCGAAGCCCAGCCCGGGCTCCAGCGGTACGGCGTGGCCCAGCTCGACCGTCATCGTGACGGTCTCTCCGGGCAGCGCCGTCCCGCCGCCCGGCAGCGCGATGTCGCCGACCACGTCCGCCGTGCGCAGATAGAACTGCGGCCGGTAGCCGCTGGTGACACCGGTACGGCGGCCGCCCTCCGCCGCCGGGAGCAGCCGCGTCTCGGCGGTGAAGGTCCGGCGCGGGGTGACGCTGCCGGGCAGGGCCACGATGTCGCCGCGCCGTACCGCGTCGCGGGGGACGCCGCGCAGCAGCAGCGCCACGTTGTCCCCGGCGCGGGCGTCCGCCATCGGCTTGCCGAACGTCTCCAGGCCGGTGACGACGGTCTCGGTGCCGCTGCCGCCGACGAGTTGGACCCGGTCGCCGATCCGCACCGTGCCGCGCTCGACGGCGCCGGTGACGACCGTGCCGCGCCCGGTGATGGTCAGCACGTTCTCCACCGGCAGCAGGAACGGCGCGTCCACGTACCGCTCGGGCAGCGGGACGAAGGTGTCCACCGCGTCGAGCAGCGCCTCGATGGCCGCGCTCCAGCGCGCCTCGCCGCGCAGGGCGCCGAGGCCGGAGACCCGGACGACGGGGAGCAGTTCGCCCGCGTAGCCGTGGGCGGTGAGCAGTTCGCGCACCTCCAGCTCGACGAGGTCTATGAGGTCCGGGTCGCCGATGTCGGCCATGGTCATGGCGACGACGATGTGCTCGACGCCGACCTGCCGGGCGAGCAGGACGTGCTCGGCGGTCTGCGGCATCACGCCGTCGGTGGCGGAGACCACCAGGATCGCCCCGTCCAGCTGGGCGGCGCCGGTGACCATGTTCTTGATGTAGTCGGCGTGCCCGGGCATGTCGACGTGGGCGTAGTGCCGGGTGTCCGTCTCGTACTCGATGTGCGTGAGGGTGATGGTGATGCCCCGGGCGGCCTCCTCCGGGGCCTTGTCGATGCGCTCGAACGGGACGAAGGTGCCGGTGCCGTGGTCGCTGAGGACCTTGGTGATGGCGGCGGTCAGCGTCGTCTTGCCGTGGTCGACGTGGCCCATGGTGCCGATGTTGAGGTGGGGCTTGGTGCGGGTGTATGCCTGCTTGGGCATGGTCTCTTCCTTCGCGGCTGCGCCGGTGCGGCGCCGGCCGGGGACGGTCGTCCCGGCCGGCGCGCGGACCCCGAGATCCCGCCGACCCTCCCCCTGCGGGGTCCGCGGTGCGATCCGGGAAGGGTCAGCGTCGGGCGCCGTCCGTCAGGTGCGACAGGAAGAGGGCAGCCCGCGTCGGGTCCGCTGCCGCGGACCGCGCTGCGTGGAAGGGCTGCCGGTTCATGGCTCCATGGTCGCCCGCCGGGGCGGGCGTGTCGAAGGGTTTTCCGGGTCAGGACGCCGCGGTCTCCTTGAGGTTGGGGATCCGCCAGTCGATCGGGGTGTGGCCCTGGGCGGCGACGGCCGCGTCGATCTGGGTGAAGGGCCGCGAGCCGTAGAACTTCTTCGCCGACAGCGGGGAGGGGTGGGCGCCCTGGACGACCACGTGCCGGGTGGTGTCGATCAGCGGCAGCTTCTTCTTGGCGTAGTTGCCCCACAGGACGAAGACGGCCGGGTCGGGGCGGGCGTCCACCGCGCGGATCACGGCGTCGGTGAACGTCTCCCAGCCCTTGCCCTTGTGCGAGTTGGCCTCGCCCTCGCGCACGGTCAGCACGGCGTTGAGCAGCAGCACGCCCTGCTCGGCCCACGGCATCAGATAGCCGTTGTCGGGGATGGGGTGGCCCAGCTCGCTGTGCAGTTCCTTGTAGATGTTGCGCAGCGAGGGCGGGATCCGCACCCCGGGGCGTACCGAGAAGCACAGGCCGTGCCCCTGGCCGCGCCCGTGGTACGGGTCCTGGCCGAGGATCAGCACCTTCACCCGGTCGTACGGGGTGGCCTCCAGGGCGGCGAAGACCTCCTCGCGGGGCGGGAACACCGGGCCGCGGGCCCGCTCCTCCTCGACGAACTCGGTCAGCTCCTTGAAGTAGGGCTTGTCCAGTTCTTCGCCGAGCGGGCCCTGCCAGGATGCGGGCAGCATGCCGATCACGTCGCGACCTCCGATGGTGCGCCAGGAGTTGTTACGCGCATGAACGTACCGGGTGCCACTGACAACCGCCGCCCGCGCCGGTTCAGTTCAGCGGGCCGCCGGCCACGTACAGCACCTGCCCCGAGACGAATCCGGCCTCCTCGGCGGTGAAGAAGGCGATCGCGCGGGCCACGTCGTCGGGGACGCCGACCCGCCGCACGGCGGTCTTCGCGGCCGCCGCCTCCTGGAAGTCGTCGAAGCCGACGCCGACCCGGGCGGCGGTGGCGGCGGTCATCTCGGTGACGATGAAGCCGGGGGCCACCGCGTTGGCGGTGATGCCGAACTTGCCCAGTTCCTTGGCGAGGGTCTTGGTGAAGCCCTGGAGTCCGGCCTTGGCCGCCGCGTAGTTGGCCTGGCCGCGGTTGCCGAGCGCGGAGGACGAGGAGAGGCTGACGACCCGGCCGAACCCGGCCTCCACCATGTACCCCTGGCAGGCGCGGGTCATGAGGAACGCGCCGCGCAGATGGACGCCCATCACGCTGTCCCAGTCGGCGTCGGTCATCTTGAACAGCAGGTTGTCGCGCAGCACCCCGGCGTTGTTGACGAGGACGACGGGCGGCCCGAGTTCGGCGGCGACCCGGTCCACGGCGTCGCGTACCTGGTCGGTGTCGGAGACGTCGCAGCCCACGGCGAGCGCGGTGCCGCCCTCGGCGGTGATCTTCTCCACGGTCTCGCCGCAGGCACCCGGGTCCAGGTCGAGAACGCCGACGGCCCGGCCCTGGGCGGCGAGCCGCAGCGCGGTCGCGGCGCCGATGCCGCGGGCCGCTCCGGTGACGATCGCGACCCGCTGCTGAGTGGTGGACATGCTGCGTCTCCTCGCCGTCGAGTGGTGGCCGAGGCGACGCTAGAAGTCGCTCCCCCCGGTGTCAACGGCGCGCCGCGCCCGCCGCCCGCGGCGCGCTCAGCGCACCAGGACGGCCAGCAGCCGGTCGAGTTCGGCGGCCGGGTCGGCGGTCAGCCCGCTGTGCACGGGACCGGGCTGGACGACGGTGCTGCGCGGCGCGACCAGCCAGCGGAACCGGCGGCCGGGGGTGTCCCCGGCGGCCTGGCCCGCCGTGCTGCCGCCGTCGCAGACCCGTTCCGCGGCGCGCAGGGCGGCCCGTACCCCGGTCAGGTCGACGTCGGGGTCCAGGGCGCGCAGCCGTGCCTCGTCCAGGTGGGTGCGGGCGGCCAGGAAGGCGTGCGCCTGGCTGTAGAGCAGGACGCCCGCGTTGACGCACTCGCCGCGCTCCACCCGGGGGACGACCCGCAGCAGGGCGTACTCGAAGACCTCGCGCCGGGGCGCCGGGGTGTCGCTCATCGGGCATCGTCCTGGGTGCTGGGGGTGGGCAGGGGGTGGCCGCCGGTGAGCCAGCCGGGCGCCTGGGAGGGCTTGTCGGGGGTGGGCGGGCCCACGGTGATCCGGGTGTGGATGGTACGGGCCCGGGCCGCCAGCACCTCGGCGTACGCGGCGCGCACCGCGTCGGGGGTGTCGAAGCCGTGCTCGTCCTCCAGCCAGGCGTCCGGCACCAGCGCGGTGACCTCGGCGAGCAGCGCGGGGGTGACGAGCGGGGCGAGCGCGGCGGCCGCCTCGGCGATGCGCGGCCCGAACGGGGCCAGGGCGTGGTCGGAGGCGTCGTAGGGACGCTGGGCCCAGGCGCCCGCGGTGGGCCAGTTGTGGTGCCAGATGAGGGCGGCGCCGTGGTCGATGAGCCAGAGGTCGCCGTGCCAGACCAGCAGGTTGGGGTTGCGCCAGGAGCGGTCGACGTTGCCGATGAGGGCGTCGAACCACACCACCCGCCCGGCCTCCTCGGCGCCGACCTCGTAGGCGAGCGGGTCGAACCCGAGCGACCCGGGCAGGAAGTCCATGCCGAGGTTGAGCCCTCCGCTGGCCTTCAGCAGTTCCTGCACCTCCTGGTCGGGCTCGGCGCGGCCGACCACCGGGTCCAGTTCCATGCGCACGAGTTCGGGCACCCGCAGCCCGAGCCGGCGGGCGAGTTCGCCACAGATCACCTCGGCGACCAGGGTCTTGCGGCCCTGCCCGGCACCGGTGAATTTCATGACATAGGTGCCCAGGTCGTCGGCTTCGACGATCCCGGGCAGCGATCCCCCCTCCCGCAAGGGGGTGACATAGCGGGTGGCGAACGTTTCGCGCAGCATTCCCCCAGGCTATCGGGCCACCCAGCCTTGGGATCCACGGCAGTCCACCGAGGCCTCCGATCCGGCTGCCCACCCGGCTCCCGGCCGGGAGAGCCGAGGGCACCAGGCTCCTGTCGTCCCAGCCGAAGAGCCCATCGATCGCGCCGCGCCCCCTGTTGCCAGCCTCCGGCATGACGTGCGCATCGTGCTCCAGCGTGACGGCCGGCGACGAGCTGTCGAACGTGAGCCCGCCGGACACCCCGTTCGCGGACAGCCTCCCCCTGCTCCGGCTGGTGGACGGCACCCCGGTTCGGGCCCGCGGCCACGCCGCTGCCCCGGCCTGGCACGGCTTCGCCGGCGACCTCCACATCACCCGCGCGACGGCTCCCGGACATCGGCTTCCGGGCTTCGAAGCGGCCACGGACACCGATCCCTCAGACACGCCCTAGTCGCTGTCGTCGCCGACCGGCCGTTCTTCCAGGGCGAGGGTCAGCAGGTGGTAGCCGAGCGCCTTGCCGTGTCCGTCGAGCGTGGCCGCCC
>NZ_JBHWJL010000343.1:0-5074 GCF_042731495.1 Streptomyces sp. NPDC059853 | reverse complement strand
TGGCCGAGGGCACCCCGCTGCGCCACGACGGCGCCGGCGTGCCGCGCCTGGACATGGCGCGGGCCCGCTGGACGGCGGACGGCGGCGGCGCCGGGGACGGCGGGCCGCGGAAAACACGCTGAAGGCAGGAGACGGAGACGGCTCACAAGCACCAGCTTCCGTCATCCGGGCCGCCGGCGGTATGCCCGGCGCCCTCCGTACGGGGGACCGCACGGACGGTGCGGACCACCCCACCCCGGTGGTGCGCCCCGCGGCGTGCCCCGGGGTTCCCGTGCGGGCGGGTCACCCCGAGGCGTAGCGTCTTTCCCACCGCTTCGCCGCCCGATCCCATCCCCAAGGGGACCCCCCGCGAGAATCTGCGATGCACGTGAGCCTCTCTGTCCCGCCCCCGGACGCCGTCCGGGAAGCCCCCCGAACCGCGCAGGATTCCGGGGCGTACCGACTGGTGCGCGACCCGGTCCTGACCACGCACCCCCCTTCCCTGGACGCAAACCAGCGCGCGGTGGTTGAGCATCCGGGCGGACCGCTTCTCGTCCTGGCGGGGCCCGGCACCGGCAAGACCACGACGCTGGTGGAGTCCGTCGCCGCCCGGGTGGCGGCCGGCACCGACCCGGAGCGGGTGCTGGTGCTCACCTTCAGCCGCAAGGCCGCCGCCGAACTGCGCGACCGGATGACGGCCCGGATGGGCGGCGGCGCACCGCAGGCCACCACCTTCCACTCCTTCGCGTACGCGCTCGTGCGCGCGCACCAGGACCGCGAGCTGTACGCCGAGCCGCTGCGGCTGCTGTCCGGACCGGAACAGGACGTGTTCCTGCGCGAGCTGCTGGCCGGGCAGCTGGAGCTGCCGCCCCGGGTGCCGTGGCCCGCCGAGCTGCGCGCCTGCCTGACCACGCGCGGGTTCGCCGACGAACTGCGCGCCGTGCTCGCCCGCACCCGTGAGCTGGGGCTGGCGCCCGCCACCCTGGCCGGCTTCGCCCGCCGCACCGGCCGCCCCGACTGGGAGGCGGCGGCGCACTTCCTGGCGGAGTACCTGGACGTCACCGAGGCGCAGGGCGTCCTCGACTACGCGGGCCTGGTGCGCGGCGCGGTGCGGCTGGCGGAGCGCCCTGAGGTGGCGGCGCGCGTCCGGGCCCGGTACGACGCGGTGTTCGTGGACGAGTACCAGGACACCGACCCCGCGCAGACCGCGCTGCTGGCGGCGCTGGCCGGAGGCGGCGGGCGGGACCTGGTGGTGTTCGGCGACCCGGACCAGTCGATCTACGCGTTCCGGGGCGCCGACGTGGGCGGCATCCTCGGCTTCCCCGACGCCTTCCCGACCGCCGCGGGGGAACCGGCCCCGGTCGCCGTCCTCACCACCGGACGGCGGGCCGCGTCCGCCGTGCAGGACGCCACCCGGCTGCTCACCCGGCGGATGCCGCTGGCCCGGCTGCCGGCCGACGCGGTACGGCGCCACCGCGCGCTGACCACCGTGCGCGAGGGCGGGACGGTCGAGGTGTACACCTACCCGACGCCCGGCGCCGAACTGGAGAACATCGCCGATCTGCTGCGCCGCGCCCACCTGGAGGACGGCCTGCCCTGGGGCGAGATGGCCGTCCTGGTCCGCGCCGGGGGCCGCTCCCTGCCGGTGCTGCGCCGGGCGCTCACCTCGGCCGGGGTCCCGCTGGAGGTGGACGGCGCCGATCTGCCGCTGCGCCAGGAACCGGCGGTGGCGCCGCTGCTCATGGCGCTGCGGGCGGTCGCCGGGCCGTCCGCCGGCTTCGACCCGGAGACCGCGGCCGAACTGCTGACCTCGCCGCTCGGCGGTCTGGACGCCGCCGACCTGCGGCGGCTCGGCCGGGCCCTGCGGCACGAGGAGCGCGCCGCGGGGGCCGCCGTACCGAGCCCGTCCGGGGAACTGCTGGCGCGGGCGCTCGCCGAACCGGAGCGGCTGGTCGCCCACGACCCGGCGTACGCGGGCGGCGCCCGGCAGCTGGGCCTGCTGCTGCGCAAGACCAGGGAACTGCTGGCGGGCGGCGGCAGCCCCGAGGAGGCGCTGTGGGAGCTGTGGTCCGGCACCGGCTGGCCCGACCGCCTGGAGCGGGCCGCCCGGCGCGGCGGCGCTGCGGGCCGCAACGCCGACCGCGACCTGGACGCGGTGTGCGCGCTGTTCGAGGCGGCGGCCCGCGCCGAGGAGCGCGGCGGCGGGCGCGGCGTGCTGATCTTCCTCGACGAGCTGGACGCCCACGACATCGCCGCCGACACCCTGACCGCGCGGGCGGCGCGGCCCGACGCCGTCCGGCTGATGACCGCCCACCGGGCCAAGGGCCTGGAGTGGTCGCTGGTGGTGGTGGCCGGGGTGCAGGAAGGGCTGTGGCCCGACCTGCGGCGGCGCGGCTCGCTGCTGGAGGCGGACCGCATCGGCCGCGACGGGCTCGCCGAACCGCTGCCCCCGGGCGCGCTGCTGGCCGAGGAGCGGCGGCTGTTCTACGTGGCCGCCACCCGGGCCAGGGACCGGCTGGTGGTGACGGCCGTGCGCGGCGCCGACGACGGCGACCAGCCGTCCCGGTTCCTCACCGAACTGGGGGTGGAGCCGAAGGACGTGACCAGCCGCCCGCGCCGCCCGCTGGCCCTGTCCGCGCTGATCGCCGAACTGCGCGCCACCACCGTCGACCCCCGGGTGTCGCCCGCGCTGCGCGAGGCGGCGGCCCGGCGGCTGGCGAGACTGGCCGCGCTGCGGGACGACGACGGGCACGCGCTCGTACCGGCCGCGCACCCGCAGCGCTGGTGGGGGCTGCGCGCGCCGACCGAGTCGGCGGCACCGGTGCGCGACCCGCAGCGGCCGGTGGCCCTGTCGGCGAGCGCCCTGGACGAGCTGGTCAACTCCTGCGCGCTGAAGTGGTTCCTGGCCCGCGAGGTGCACGCCGACGCGCCCGCCACCGCCGCCCAGGGGTTCGGCAACGTGCTGCACGTCCTGGCCGACGAGGTGGCCTCCGGCACCACCCCGGCCGACCTCGCGGTCCTGATGGAACGGCTGGACGTGGTCTGGGACGGCCTCGCGTTCGAGGCGCCGTGGCAGTCCCGCAAGGAACGCGACGAGGCGCGCGCGGCCCTGGAACGCTTTCTGCGCTGGCACGTCCTGCAGAGCCAGGCCGGGTTCGAACCGGCCGCCTCCGAGGAGGACTTCGACGTCACCCTCGCGGCGGGCGAGCACCGGATCCGGATCCGCGGCACCCTGGACCGGGTGGAGCGGGACGCGGACGGCCGCGCCTACGTCGTCGACTTCAAGACCGGCCGCGCCAAGCCCACCCGGGCGGAGGTGGAACGCCACCCGCAGCTGGCCGTGTACCAGCTGGCGGTCCGGCACGGGGAGGACGGCACCGAGACCGGCGGCGCCGCACTCGTCCACCTGCGGCAGGGCGCGCCGAAGAAGGAGGGCGGCGACGCGCTGCCCGCCGTCCAGAAACAGCCGCCGCCGGAGGGCGACTGGGTCGGCGATCTGCTGGCCGCGGCGGCCGGGCGGGTCCTGGACGAACGGTTCTCCCCCACCCCCGGGCAGCAGTGCGGCACCTGCCACTTCCGCTCCTCCTGCTCGGCCCGCACCGAGGGCCGCCACGTCGTGGAGTAGCGCACACCGCGCCCCGCGCGCACGGCCCTGTCGGCGGCCGGGGATAGCCTCGTGCGCGTGGCCGCACGACTGACCCATCCCCGGGAACTGCGCGAGCTGCTCGGGATCCCGTTCACCCCCGAGCAGTTGGCGTGCATCACCGCACCCCCCGCCCCGCAGGCCATCGTCGCCGGCGCCGGCTCGGGCAAGACCACCGTCATGGCCGCCCGCGTGGTGTGGCTCACCGGCACCGGCCAGGTCGCCCCCGAACGCGTCCTCGGCCTCACCTTCACCAACAAGGCCGCGGGGGAGCTCGCCGAGCGGGTGCGCAAGGCCCTCCACCGGGCCGGCATCGCCCAGGAGACCACCGACACCGGCGAACCCGGCGGCGAGCCGCAGATCTCCACCTACCACGCCTTCGCCGGCCGCCTCCTCAAGGAACACGGGCTGCGGCTCGGCATCGAACCCGCCTCCCGGCTGCTCGCCGACGCCGGACGGTTCCAGCTGGCCGCCGAGGTGCTGCGCGCCGCGCCCGAATCCTTCGAGGCGCCCGGCAGCGGCTTCACCACCCTCGTCACCGACCTCATCGCCCTCGACGGCGAACTGGCCGAACACCTCGTGCCCCCCGAGCGGCTGCGCGCCTTCGACCGCGACCTCCTCGCCGAACTCGACGCCACCGCCCTCACCAACGCCGACCTGCGGCGCATCCGCGAGGCCGCCGCCGGACGGGGCCAGCTGCTGGACGTCGTCGAGGAGTACCGGGCCCGCAAACGCTCCCGCGACCTCATCGACTTCGGCGACCAGATCGCCCTCGCCGCCACCCTCGCCCGCGACATCCCCGAGGTCGGCCGGGCGCTGCGCGAGGAGTACGGGGTGGTCCTCCTCGACGAGTACCAGGACACCTCCGTCGCCCAGCGCATCCTGCTCGCCGGCCTGTTCGGCGACGGCACCGGGCACCCCGTCACCGCCGTCGGCGACCCCTGCCAGGCCATCTACGGCTGGCGCGGCGCCTCCGTCGCCAACCTCGACGACTTCCCCGAGCACTTCCCCGCCCCCGACGGCAGCCCCGCCCGGCGCTACTCCCTCAGCGAGAACCGCCGCAGCGGCGGCCGGCTGCTGCGGCTGGCCAACGACCTCGCCGCACCGCTGCGCGCCCTGCACCCCGCCGTCGTACCGCTGCGCCCGGCCGAGGACGCCGAGCACACCGGCCGCGTCCACTGCGCCCTGCTGCCCACCCACGCGGACGAACTGGCCTGGCTCGCCGACTCCCTCGCCCACCTGGTGCGCACCGGGACGCCACCGGGGGAGATCGCCGTGCTGTGCCGCACGGCCGGCGACTTCGCCGAGATCCAGCGCGCCCTGGTGGAACGCGACGTGCCCGTCGAGGTCGTCGGCCTCTCCGGGCTGCTGCTCCTGCCGGAGATCGCCGACCTGGTCGCCGTCTTCGAGGTCCTCGCCGACCCCACCGCCAACGCCGCGATGGTCCGGGTG
>NZ_JBHWJL010000342.1:0-5084 GCF_042731495.1 Streptomyces sp. NPDC059853 | reverse complement strand
CTCCTACGCCGACGGCCTGGACGCCGACCCGCTGCGGCTGGCCGCCGTCGAGGAACGGCGCGCCACCCTGGCCCACCTCATCCGCAAGTACGGCGGCGGCCCCGAGGAGACGGCGGCGGGCGACGGCTGCTCGGCGCTGCTGGTGTGGGCCGAGGGCAGCGCCGCCCGGCTCGCCGAGCTGGAGGGCGACGACGAGCGGATCGCCGAGCTGACCGCCGAGCGGGACGCGCTGCGGGCGGAGCTGAGCGTGCTGGCGCAGCGGCTGAGCGAGGCCAGGGCGGAGGCCGCCAAGCGGTTCGGCGAGGCCGTCACCGAGGAGCTGACCCAGCTGGCCATGGCGCACGCCAGGATCGAGGTGGCCCTGCGGCACACCGACGCCGCGCTGCCCGCCGAGGGCGTCGAGGTCGGCGGGCGCACCGTGGCGTACGGTCCGCACGGCGTGGACGAGGTCGAGCTGCTGCTGGCCCCGCACCCCGGGGCCCCCGCGCGGCCGATCGCCAAGGGCGCCTCCGGCGGTGAGCTGTCCCGGGTGATGCTGGCGATCGAGGTGGTGTTCGCCGGCTCCGCGCCGGTGCCCACCTACCTCTTCGACGAGGTGGACGCCGGTGTCGGCGGCAAGGCGGCGGTCGAGATCGGCCGCCGGCTGGCCAAGCTGGCCGACTCCGCGCAGGTGGTGGTCGTCACACATCTGCCGCAGGTCGCGGCCTTCGCCGACCGGCATCTGGTGGTGGAGAAGACCAGCGACGGCTCGGTGACCCGCAGCGGGGTGCAGTCCGTGCACGGGGAGGGCCGGGTACGGGAGTTGTCGCGGATGCTGGCGGGGCAGGAGGACTCGGCGCTCGCCCGCGCGCACGCCGAGGAACTGCTGGAGACCGCCGCACGCCTCGGCCGCCGCGGATAGTCCAGGAGAGTGGCGCGCGCTACCGCGATGCCGCCGCCAACTGGCATTCTGGACGCCGCGCGCGGTGCGTGACCGCGACGTGACCCCGCACACAGCCGAGGAGAGGAGCGTGGCCGCCATGCCCGTGGTGCCGCCGGCGGCCGGACGTCCCCCGCAGCTGCATGTCGTGCAGCTGCTCGGCGGTGGCAGCGCCGGCACGGGGGCGCACGTGCGGTCCCTGGCCGCCGGGCTCGACGCCCGGGGCGTGCGGGTCACCGTGTGCGCCTCTCAGTACGCCGAGCGCCGGTACGACTTCGGGGGCACCGGCGCCCGCTTCATCCCGCTGCCGGTCCGGGCCCAGGCGGACGCCGTCCGCACCCTGCGGGCGATCTGCTGCGACGCCGACCTCGTGCACGCCCACGGCATGCGCGCCGGCCTGGTCGCCGCCCTGGCCCTGCGGCGCCGCTCCGTCCCGCTGGTCGTCACCTGGCACGCCCGGCCCGCCGACCAGGGCGTCCGCGAGCGGCTGCGACGGCTGACCGAGCGCTGGGTGGCCCGCGCCGCCTCCGTCGTCCTGGGCGCCACCTCCGACCTGGTGGACCGCGCCCGGCGGCGCGGAGCCCGCGACGCCCGGCTGGCCCCCGTCGCCCTCCCCGCCCAGCGCACGGCGCGCAGCCAGGAGAGCGAGCCGCACAAGGTACGGGCCGAGCTGGGGGTCGTCGACCGGCCGCTGCTCGTCGCCGAACAGGGCCACGACATGCTGCTGGCCGCCGCCCGCGGCTGGCGGTGGCTGGACCCCCAGCCGCTGCTGGTGATCGCGGGCGAGGGGCCGCAGCGCCCGGTGTGGCAGCGCCGCATCGAACGCGAGGGCCTGCCGGTCCGGCTGCTCGACCGCGCCCAGGACGTACGGCGGCTGCTGCCGGTGGCGGATGTCGCGCTCGCCGCGCCGCGCTGGGAGGCCAGGCCGGAACTGGCCCAGGAGGCACTGCGCGGCGGCGTCCCGCTGGTGGCCACGGCGGTCGGCGGCGTACCGGAGCTGGTGGGCGACGCGGCGGTGCTGGTCCCCTACGGCGAGGTCGCCGCCCTGACGGCGGCGGTCCGCACCCTGCTGGCCGACCCCGGCCGGCGCGCGGCCCTCACCCTGGCGGGCCGCGCCCGGGCCCGCTCCTGGCCGACCGAGGACACGACGGTGGCGCAGGTGCTGAGCGTGTACGACGAGCTGTCCGGTACCCGGTGATCCCCGGCGACGCGGGTCAGCCCTGGTAGAAGTCGGCGGTTGCCGGGGCGACGGGCCACGCTGCCGCGCCCCGCCGGGTCAGCGGGTACTTCACACTGAACAGTTCCCCGGACATCCGGATGTCGTTGACCTCCGCGATCAGGGTCTTCCCCTCCACCCGGACCGTCGAGGTACGGATCACCCGCAGCAGCGGAACGCCGGGCGGCAGCAGAAGTGCCGTGGCCTCGGACGGGCTCGGGGTCGCCGCGGTGATCTCCTCTTCCCACTCGATCGGCTGCCCCACCCACTCCTCGATGCGGTTCTCGTTCTCGCTCTGGTGTTCGTGACGTCAGCCAAGTGCTGGCACCTGTCCTCCGATGGGCCTCGGGTCCTGATTCCACCGCGCCCGCCTCCGGAACCGGGTGGGCCCGGCACCGACGTGTTTCCCCGACGCCCGAAGGACGGATCATCATGAGTGAGGGCGCATCGGCCCCCGCTACCCGGGGTCAGCCGCGTACTACCTCGACCGCATTCAGCGGCTCAGCCACGTCGTCGACGACGCCAGCGCCGACCGTGACCTGGCTGTCCTCCGGGCGCATGAGCGCGGAGCCAGCCCTCGGGAGATCGCCCGGCGGGCGCATCTCAAGCCCGCCGAGGTGGAGGACGTCGTCACCGCGCTGCTCGCCGAGGAGGACATCGCCGACTGGTGCGACGGTCCCGACTATCTGCCCGCCTCCTCGCGCTACCACTGAGCCCGGGGAGCTACGACGAGGCGCGCACCACCAGTTCGGCCGGGGTGACGATCGGGGCCGGCGGGCGGGTGTCCGTATCCGGCGATGCCGGGGTGGGGGTCAGCTCCCGCAGCAGCAGCTGGGCCATCATGCGGCCCATCAGCTGGACGTCCTGGCGGACCGTGGTGAGGGCCGGTTCGGCCCAGGCCGCCGGTTCCAGGTCGTCGTAGCCGGTCACCGCCACGTCCGCGGGCACCCGACGGCCGTGCCGGCGCAGGGTGCGCAGGGCGCCGGTGGCCATCAGGTCGTTGCCCGCGGCGACCGCGTCCAGGTCGGGGGCGCTCTCCAGCAGCCGGGCCATCGCCGCCTCCCCGCCGCGCGCCGTGAAGTCGCCGTGTGCCAGCAGGGCGGGGTCGGCCTCCGTGCGGCCGAGCGCGTCCAGATAGCCGGCCAGCCGGTCCTGGGCGGCGGTCTGGTCCAGCGGTCCGGTGATCACGGCGATCCGGCGCCGGCCGCGGGCCAGCAGATGTTCCACGGCCTGCCGCGCCCCGTCGCGGTTGTCGGTGTCGACGTACAGCGGGGCCGGGCCGGTCCCGGCGGCCGGCCAGCCCGGCCGGCCGCCGTAGACCGTGGGCAGCCCGGAGGAGCGGGCCAGGGCCGGGAGGGTGTCGTCGTTGTGCAGGGAGAACATCAGGACGCCGTCCACATGACCGCCCGCCAGATAGCGGCCGATCCGGTCGTCGTCGCCCGGCCGTTCGACGAGCATCAGCAGCAGCTGGGTGTCGTGGGCGGCCAGTTCGCGGCCGATGCCGCGCAACTGCTGGGCGAAGAACGGGTCGGCGAAGACCCGCGACTCCGGTTCCGCGATCACCACGCCCACCGCCCCGGTGCGCCGGGTGACCAGGGAGCGGGCGGCGCTGTTGGGGACGTACCCGAGCGCCGCCACCGACCGCCGGACGCGCTCCCGCAACTCCTCCCGGACCCCGGGCGTTCCGTTGACCACCCGGGAGACGGTGGCGCGCGAGACTCCGGCGTGGGCGGCGACGGCTTCGAGTGTGGGCTGATGTTCTGACACTTAAGGTCCTCTTGAGTCGCGGGCCCTTGACCGTACCGTCCGGTCCCGGCAAGGTGCTTGGCAACGCTCTGAGAGCGCTCTCAGCCAATCCCCCCACGGGACCTGTCCGACGTCATACCGCACCCCCACACGGAAGACACGTACTGTCATGAGCATGAAGAAAGCCAGGTGGCTCACGGCCGGGGCGGCGGCCTGTACCGCACTGGCGGCCTCCGTCGCCGTCCTGCTGCCGACCGCCACCGCCCAGGAACCCGCCGCCCTGGCCGAGGTCTGGCGCGCCGACTTCGACGGGCCGGCCGGCACCCTGCCCGACACCGCGGACTGGATCATCGACACCGGCACCGGCTACCCCGGCGGGCCGCCCCAGTGGGGCACCGGGGAGACCCAGGTGTACACCGACGACCCGGCCAACATCTCCCTGGACGGCGAGGGTCATCTGCGCATCACCGCGCTCAAGGACGGTGACACCTGGACCTCCGGCCGCATCGAGAGCCGCCGCTCCGACTTCGCCGCCCCCGACGGCGGCCTGCTGCGCATCGAGGCCGGTCTGCGGCTGCCGGACGTCACCGGCGAGCAAGCCCTGGGCTACTGGCCGGCCTTCTGGACGCTGGGCGCCGACTACCGGGGCGACTACTGGAACTGGCCCGGCATCGGCGAGTTCGACATCATGGAGAACGTCAACGGCGTCGACCAGGTCTGGGGCGTCCTGCACTGCGGCGTCAACCCCGGCGGCCCCTGCAACGAGACCGAGGGCCTCGGCGCCGCCACCCCGTGCACCGGCTGCCGGGCGGACTTCCGCACCTACGCCCTCGAAGTCGACCGCACCGGCGACACCGAGTACCTGCGCTGGTACCTCGACGGCCAGGAGTACCACTCCGTCAGCTCCGCCGACATGGACGCGCAGACCTGGGCGGACGCCGTCCACCGCGGCCACTTCGTCCTGCTGAACCTGGCCATGGGCGGCGCCTTCCCGGACGGGGTGGCCGGCTTCCCCACCCCCACCGCCGCGACCGAACCCGGCCACTCGTTGCTCGTCGACTACGTCTCCGTCCAGATCGGTGAGGTGTGATCCGCATGGTCAACCGCAGGAATCTCCTCAAGGGCGCCGCCGCCGGCGCGCTCGCCCTCCCGGCCGGCTGGGTGACCTCCGACCCCAACTACGAGGTGCTGCACGACTGCGCC
>NZ_JBHWJL010000341.1:0-5106 GCF_042731495.1 Streptomyces sp. NPDC059853 | reverse complement strand
GGGCCAGGACGGCCATGGCGGCGGCGTACGGATCCCCGACCGTCTCCCGGCGCAGCTCGGTGAACTCCGCCGACTCCACCAGCTCCGTGACGATCCGGTGATGCACCAGCCGTGCCGGGTCCATCTCCGCCGCCTCCCGCACCCGGGGGCCGAGCTTGTAGGCCGCGAGGAACACATCGGTGAGCAGATCGTCCGCGCCCGCGTACCGCCCGGTCAGCTGCGCGGCCAGGTCCCGCAGCCCGGCCGACTGCGCACGGGTGTCGCTCCACGTGAACCGGTCGAACCGGTCGGCGATCACCGCCGCCGCGGCGAGCCCGCCCGCGGCCGCCCCGGCCCCCGCCGCAGCGGTCGCCCCGGTCGCGGTGGTGCCCCGGCCCGCCGTGGCCTCTGCGCCGTCCGCCGCCGCGCCGTTCACGGCTGCACCTGCACCGTCCCGGCGTCCACGCCGAGCGCCTCGGTGAGCACCCGCGCCCGCACCGCCCGCTGGCGGCCGGTGACCCGGTCGATGGTCGCGGTGGACCGCCCCGCGCTCAGCGCCTCCGCGCGGAGCTTCTCCAGCCGCTGACCGGCCATGGCCAGTGGCCCGTGCGCCTTCTTGATGACCCATTCGCTCAGGGCTTCGCGGGACTGCCCGGCCATCGCGTCCAGCTGGGCCTCCAGTTCCTCGATGGTGTCCGCCAGATCCAGCGCCTCCCGGGCGTCCGGGTTGACCAGGTGCAGCACCTCGCGTTCCACGGTGGGGCGTTCGGCGGGGGAGTCCCACAGGACATGGGTGAGCACCGACAGATCGCCCTCGCCGACCGCGGGCCGGCCGTCCAGGAACGCGGACGCCTGGAGCAGACCCACCGCCTGCCGCCAGCGGCGGTCGGAGGCGACGAGTTCCTTGCGGCGCAGCGCCGCCCGCAGCGTGCACACCGCGTCGACGATGGACTCGGGGACCGCCACGGCGGGGACGGACTCGGTCACGGCGTGCTGCAGCGCGCCGAGGGTCACGGTGGTCCTGGCCGCCGGGGCCCGGCGGCCGACGGCGGAGCGCACGAGCGCGGCGAAGTTCGAGGGGTCCGCCAGGTATCCGACCTCGATCCGTACCAGCAGCCGGTCGTAGATCGCCGCCGCCTCCTCGCCGCCGGGCAGTTCGTTGCTCGCCGTGATGGCCCCGATGAGCGGGCAGCGGATCGGGGCGCCGCCGCTCTCGGGGTGGTAGATCCGCTCGTTGAGAAAGCCGAGGGTCTCGTTCAGCGCCGCCGTCGAGCATTTGAAGATCTCGTCGATGAACGCGATGTGCGCGGTGGTCGCCCGCCCCTCGTACACCTGGCGGTACTCGCCCCGCGCCAGCGCCGCCACATCGACGGGGCCGAACATCCGGGTGGGGGCGGTGAACTTCGACAGCAGGATCTCCCAGTAGGCCGCCCCGTCGATCCGTCCGGTGAGTTCCCGGGCCATCTCGGACTTCGCCGTTCCCGGTGGGCCGAGCACCAGCGAATGCTGCCCGGCCAGCAGCGTCACCATCAGGGTGCGGATCACATCGGCCCGCTCGTAGAAGCGGTCCGACAGTTCCTCGCCGATCGCCCGCAGCCGGGCGGCCGTGTCCTGCGCGTCCATGTGCGACTCCCTTGCCCGTGACACCGAAGGGGCTGCCGGGGCGGCCTTCCCCCCGCCCTCGCCCCGCCCCTGCGTCTTGCCCCCGCCGGCCGCGGTCGGCAGCGGTCGCGCCGTGCCGCACCGGTGCCGGCCCGCCGCCCGAGCAAGATAGCGCGGCGGCCGGGAGCCCCTCAGGGGCCCCCGGCCGCCGGGCGTCGTGTCCCATGGCGCGGACGGTCCGTCACCGCCCGGCGCGGACGGACGCCTTGCTCACGCCTCCGACAGGGCGCCCTCCAGGATGTCCAGACCCTCCGTCAGCAGGTCCTCGCCGATCACCAGCGGTGGCAGGAAGCGCAGTACGTTGCCGTACGTGCCGGCGGTCAGTACCAGCAGCCCGGCCCGGTGGCAGGCCACCGCCACCGCGGCCGTGGCCTCGGGCGCCGGCTCCTTGGTACCGGGGTGCACCAGCTCGATGGCCAGCATCGCCCCGCGCCCCCGTACCTCCCCGATCAGCGCGAACCGGTCGGCCAGCGCCCGCAGCCGGGGCTTCATGATCTCCTCGATGCGCCGCGCCCTGGCCGGCAGGTCCAGCTCGCGCATGGTCTCGATCGCGCCGAGCGCCGCCGCGCAGGCCACCGGGTTGCCGCCGTACGTACCCCCGAGGCCGCCGGTGTGCGCGGCGTCCATCAGCTCGGCCCGGCCGGTGACCGCCGCCAGCGGCAGGCCGCCGGCGATGCCCTTGGCGGTGGTGATGAGGTCGGGCACCAGGCCCTCGTCCTCGCTGGCGAACCACTGCCCGGTGCGGCAGAACCCGGACTGGATCTCGTCCGCGACGAACACGATGCCGTTCTCCCGGGCGAACTCCGCCATCCGCGGCAGGAAGCCCTTCGCCGGCTCGATGAAGCCGCCCTCGCCCTGGAGCGGTTCGATGAGCATCGCCGCGACGTTCTCCGCGCCGATGTCCTTGGTGATCAGGTCGATCGCCTGGGCGGCGGCCTCCTCCGCGCAGCGCTCGGGGCCGGTCAGCCAGCGGTACGGGTACGCCACCGGCACCCGGTAGATCTCCGGGGCGAACGGCCCGAAGCCGTGCTTGTACGGCATGTTCTTCGCGGTCAGCGCCATCGTGAGGTTGGTGCGGCCGTGGTAGCCGTGCTCGAAGACGACGACCGCCTGCCGCCCGGTGGCGTACCGGGCGATCTTCACCGCGTTCTCCACCGCCTCCGCACCGGAGTTGAACAGTGCCGACTTCTTCGGGTGGTCGCCCGGGGTGAGCCGCGCCAGTTCCTCGCACACCTCCACGTATCCCTCGTACGGAGTGACCATGGCACAGGTGTGCGTGAACCTCGTCAGCTGTTCGGTGGCCCGGCGCACCACCGCCTCCGCGCTGTTGCCCACCGAGGTGACCGCGATTCCGGAGCCGAAGTCGATCAGGGCGTTGCCGTCGACATCCTCCACGATGCCGCCGCCGGCCCGCTGGATGAACACCGGCAGGACGGTGCCCACACCATTGGCGACCGCCGCCTGCTTGCGGGCCAGCAGCTCCCGTGATTTCGGCCCGGGGATCTCGGTGACGAGGCGCCGCTCCTGGCGCAGGGCGGGGCCGCCGGACAGTTCGGTCAAGCTGCTCATGTGCGCACTCCTCGGTACGAAGGGCTGCTTCTCGCTCTGCCTGGCAGGCTAGGGCCAGCCGCCGGGCCCGGGCATGCACCGCCACGGAGCAGTTGCGCCCGTCACTTGGCCGCGCTGGACATCCGCCTCCCGGGGCCGGCGCCCGCGCATCCGGCCCACCCGCACCGGGCCGGGCACCGGACGGCCGGGATCCGTGGTGCGAACGCCGTTCCCGGCGTTCAGCGCGCTCGATTAGATTGATGACGACGCACAGTCAGCCATCGCGGCGGTCAGGGGGCTTGGGAAGAATGACGACGGACGGCGAGGTACGGCGCACCCCCGTGGTACCGCCGCAGCACACCGCCCCGCCGCTGCCCCGGCAGGAGCCCGCGGAGCCCGCCGCCCCGCCGCTGGTGCGCTGGGCGCGCACGCCGCGGCCGGCCGCCGGCGCCGGCATCTGGCGGCTGGGCCACGTCCCCAAACCGCCGCAGGACCCCAACCGGCTCGGCGACCGCGAACTGCACGGCACCGCCCTGCTGGGCCTGCTGGCTGGCTGGCTGGTGTGGTCGCTGTACGACAACCGCTATCTGCGCGCCGTCGACTGGCCGCTGGACTGGGCCGGGGCGAGATCCTGGGGCCCGACCACCGCCGGGATCAGCGTGATCCACACCTACCAGGTGCTGTTCATCTGCCTGCTGGCGTACGTGTTCGGCCGCCTCGGCCACGCCCCCGCGCTGTGGCGGCGGCACCGCCCCACCGCGCTGCGGCTGCTGGGCCTGCCGCCGGGCACGGAGCCGCTGGAGCGGTCCGTGGTGCTGCGCGCCACCGCGGCGGCGGTCGCCGGCTACGTGGTGTGGACGCTCAGCTTCCGCGGCGTGTGGACGTTCTGGCTGGAGCCGCTGTACGCGCTGGTACCCGACTCCTGGTGGGAGAGCGGCGACACCACGGCCTACACCGTCGCCTACAACCTGTACTACGTGCTCTACGCGCTGCTGCTCGCGCTGGTCCTCGGCCTGGCGGGCGGCTGGGGCGCGATCTGGCGCCGCTACCGCCCGGCCTGGCTGGGCGGGCACGGCGCCGGTACGCCGCGCGACCGGGAGCGCGAGCGGCTGGCGGAGTGGAGCGAACTGCGCGAGGCGGGTGCGGCCGGCGCCGCCGATCACCTCGCCGACGAGATGCGCAACGGGGCCATGAGCGACGTGGACTACGCGCGCATCGAGTACGCCTGGCGCGCGGTCCGGGCCCGGCCCACCGCCCTGGAACAGTTCGCGGCCTCCGCGCTCAGCGACGGCGCCGGGGCGTTCGTCCACCCCTCCGGGCACCGCGATCTGACGGTGCGCACCGCACGCCACGACCTGCTGACCCGGCAGGTGTGCATCGGCCGCGCGGTCGACGAGGAACGCAACCCCTACGAGCACCGCGGCGAGGAGATCGCCCTCGACCCCACGGTCCTGGGCACCTCGCTGCTGGCCGTCGGGCCGCCGGGCTCGGGGAAGACGGGGCGGGTGATCCGGCCGGTCACCGAAGCGCTGTGCCTGCACGCGCTGACCGGGCAGGCCGCCGTCGTCGCGGTCGGCACGGCGCGCAGCGCGCTCGGACCCGACGACGCGTTCGACATCATCGTGCGGATCGGCGACGAGCGGTCCACCCACGTCCTGGACCCGTACGGCGGCGCGGCCGACACCGACGAGGCGGCGGCGCTGCTGGCGGAGGCCCTGGTCGGCGACACCGAAACCGACCCGCGGACCGCCGCCGCGGTACTGGCCCAGCTCATCGGCCCGTTCCAGGCCGCCTACGGCCACTTCCCCGGCATACCGGAGCTGCGCGCCATGCTGGACGGCGCCCCGGCACTGCTGGCCACCCTGCGCGAGGACCTGGGCCACGCCGGGGCGTGGAGCCAGCAGCGCGAGCTGGACG
>NZ_JBHWJL010000340.1:0-5128 GCF_042731495.1 Streptomyces sp. NPDC059853 | reverse complement strand
ATCCGTGACGAGGTCATCTCATGATCACCCCTGCCCTGACCAGCGAGGCGTCAGGACCGTATCCCCGGGGCGCCGCCACCGGCGCGGCCCGCGTCACGCCGGTGCCCGGCCCGGCGACCGACACCCCGGCCTGTCCGGCGCTGACCGCCGCACGCTCCGGAGCGCCGGAGGACATCGCCCGGTTCGTCGCTGCCTTCGCGGCGGACGTGACCCGCTACATCGCGTTCCTGCATCCGGACACCGACACCGTGGAGGACCTGGCACAGGAGACGATGCTGCGCGCGATCGTGGCGCTGCAGCGGTTCGAGGGCCGGTCCTCGGCGCGCACCTGGCTGTTCTCCATCGCCCGGCGCACCGTGGTGGACAGTGTCCGCCGTGCCGCGGCCCGGCCCAGGACCGCCGACGGCGAGGACTGGGAACGGCAGGCCGAACGCCGCCAGGCCAACAACCCGCACAGTCTCCACGCCCTCGACGAGGCGGTGGCGTTGCGCGCCCTGCTCGGCACTCTCACCGAGGAACGCCGCCAGGCGTTCGTCGCCACCCAGCTGTGGGGCCTGTCCTACGAGCACTGCGCCTCGCTCAGCGGGTGCGCGGTGGGCACCGTACGGTCCCGGGTCTCCCGGGCCCGCGCCGATCTGGTGCGGACGCTGCGGGAGGCCGAACGCGGCTGAGCGCGGGCGCCGTCGGGTGCCCGGAGGGGCCGTGTCAGCTGCCAGGTGGCACGACCACAGCGGTGACGGGGGCCTCCGGGCCCGCCGGCAGCGCAGCACGCGGCAGGCCCGTTCCCCGCGGTGAGCGGCCGGTCCGGAGAGCGCAGCACGGTGGGCGTGAAGGGCTCACCCCCGGGGTGGCGCCCGCCGGTACGGTGATCCCCGGGGTCTCGACCACCCGGCCGGAGCCCGGCGGCGCGTTCCCGGCGGTCCCCCCTCGGCCGCGCCGGACGGGACGGCGTGGGCGTACTCCTCGACGTGAGTGATGCGCGGCCCGGTCGGCGCGGCGGAAGGACGCGCGACGGCGGGCGACGTCGTAGCGCGGCGCCCCGAGGGCACCGCCGCGGGCCACCCTCCCCGCGCGGTCCTCGGCGCGGGCGGCGGGTGATCGGCCGCCGGAGGGGTGGTGCGACCGGCGAGGGCTCGGTGGCGAACGCCTGCGCGCCGAACGGCCGTACCCAGCGGGCGCGCGGGGCGGGGCCGCGCAGTCCGCGTCCTTCCGAGCCGCCCGGGACCGCCTGGATCCCGCGTCCCGCCAGCTGCCCGACCACCAGTCTCCCGCACCAGCTGCCGTGCACCAGACGACGGGCAGGGAGTTGCTCACGCTTCCTCACACCTTCGGCGAGCGCCCTCCGCTCACCGAACCGTGCCGGGCACGGCGAGGCGGATCGGCCCCGGAACGCCGGTTTCAGGGGAGGCGGCCGACTCCGCCGATGCCGACGCTGGCGCTGACGTCCCCGTCCACGGCGAGGTCCGGACGCCACAGCGGGATACGGACGATGCCGGGCTCCACCAGCTCCAGGCCGTCGAAGTACCCGGCGATCTGCTCGGGGCTCCGCAGGATGTAGGGGACGGCCCCGGTGCGGTTGTACTGGTCCTGCGCTGCGGCGCGCTCCGGATCGGTATCGGGTGCGTCGTGCAGCGAGAGGTAGCTTCCGGAGGGCAGGCCCTCCAGCAGGCGGCGCACGATGGAACGGGCCTCGTCGTAGTCGGTGATGTGGCCGAGGATGCCGCTGAGGATGAGCGCCACCGGGCGGGAGAGGTCGAGGAGCCCGGCGGCCGACGCGATGATCGACTCGGGGTCGGCGAGGTCCGCGTCGATGTAACGTGTCGCGCCCTGGGGCGTCGAGGTGAGCAGGGCCTGGGCGTGCAGCAGCACCAGCGGGTCGTTGTCCACGTAGACGATGCGGGACTCGGGTGCTTCGCGCTGGGCCACCTGGTGCGTGTTGTCCACCGTCGGCAGCCCGGTGCCGACGTCCAGGAACTGCCGCACTCCCGCTTCACCGGCCAGATAGCGGATCGTGCGGACCAGGAAGTACCGGCCGGCGCGCGCGTCGACGTCAATGCCCGGAGACGCCTGCCGGAACGCGTCGCCGGCGACCCGGTCGACTTCGTAGTTGTCCTTGCCGCCCAGCCAGTAGTTCCAGATCCGGGCCGAGTGGGGCACCGTCGTGTCGATCCGCGAAGGGCCGCCGGTGTACGAGGTCATCGTGCTCTCCGTTCCGCGCCGTGACTGTCACCGGCACCCTAACGGCCGTGCCGCGCAAGGGGGTTGGCTCAGCACGGGCCGGGTCAGGGGACGCCGTTCCGTACCGCGGGCGGGCGGCCGGCCGGTAGACCGGGATCGTCACCCCCGCGGGGCGGCCCGCCCGCCGATAGCAGCCCTGCCCGGGGAACCTTCCCGGCCTCCTCGTCGAACAGCGGCAGAGCCCATCCCCCGCGCCGGGGCCGGCCCCGCCCGTCAGGTGCTGGAGCGCCTGATCAGTTCGGTCGGCAGGATCAGGGAACTGGGTTCCTCGCCTCCGACGAGCCGGACGAGCAGGCGCGCCGTCTCGCGGCCCAGCGCCTCGATGGGCTGGCGCACCGTGGTCAGCGGCGGTTCGGTGACCTTCGCGACGTCCAGGTCGTCGAAGCCGACGACCGCGACGTCGCCGGGGACCGTCCGGCCCGCGTCGCGCAGCACGCGCAGCGCGTCGGCGGCCATGTTGTCGTTCGCGGCGAAGACCCCGTCGAGGTCCGGGTGCCGCTCCAGCAGTCCGGCCATGGCGACGGCGCCGGTGGGCCGGGCGAAGGTGCCGTACTCCGGCGGGAGCGGGTCGAGACCGGCGAGGATCATGGCCTCCCGGTAGCCGTGGTACCGCGCTCGGCCCACCTGGGTGTCCAGTGGCCCGCAGATCATGCCCACCCGCCTCCGCCCCCGGCTGATCAGATGCTCCGTGGCCCGGCGCGCGCCCCCGACGTTGTCGACGTCCACGTACCACGGCGGCTCGGACCCCACGGGACGCCCGCCGAAGACCACGGGCAGTTCCGTCCCGTCGGTGACGCGCAGCACCGGGTCGTTCTCCCGCACCGCCATCAGCATGACGCCGTCGACGCCGCGGGCGCGGAGCAGTTCTTCCAGGCGCCGCCGGCTGCGGTCGGAGGCCGCCAGACACAGCATCAGATGCAGACCGGCCTCCTCCAGGGCGGCCGAGGCACCGACGATCACCCGGGCGAAGAACGGGTCCGCGAAGATCGACGGGGTCTCTCCGGAGATCACCAGGGCTGCCACGTTCCGCCGGCTGGTCGCGAGCGCCCGCGCGGTGGTGTCCGGTACGTAGTCGAGTTCCCTGATGGCGCGCTGGACGGCCTCGCGCTTGTCCCGCCGGACGTGCGGCGCGTTGTTCAGCACCCGGGAGGCCGCCGAACGGGAGACACCGGCACGCTCGGCCACCTCGTCGAGTGTGGGCTTGCGGCGCGGCACGTTCGTCATGGATCGCGGGCCCTTCCCTCTGCGCCGAGGCGTCTCCCGGAGAACTGGGAGCGCTTCCAATTTCTGCCGCCCCAAGGTTCCCAGCGAACATCCGTCGAGGATAGCCCCGTGACAGCCCTTGACAGGGCCCATCAGCACACACACCATACCGAGCGAGCGACCTCGGAGTGCTCTCCCGATTCTGGGAGCGCTTCCAAAAACCAGCGGCACGTCCCGACGCGCCACCCGGGTCCTGATGCCGCAGCCCGGTGCGCCATCACAGGCTCAGGACGAGAGCCGCGTGGCGCCTCCAGCCCTCCACGAAGTGAGGTACTTCCGTGCGCAAGCTCCTCCGCGGGGCCGTGGCGGCCCTCTTCGCCCTACCGCTCTTCCTCACGGCGTCACCGTCCGCGCAGGCGGCGCCGGCCTCCGACCCGCTTGCCATGACCAGCGGCTTCTACGTCGACCCCAACTCCAGCCCCGCCGTCTGGGCAGCCGCCAACCCGGGCGACGGACGGGCCGCAGCGATCCGCGACTCCATCGCCCGTACCCCCATGGCCCGCTGGTTCGGTTCCTGGAGCGGCGACATCCGTTCCGCCGTCAACTCCTACACCGGCGCGGCCCAGTCGGCCGACAAGCTGCCGATTCTCGTCGCCTACAACATGTACGGCCGTGACGCCTGCGGCGGGCACTCGGGAGGCGGCGCCCCGTCCCCGTCCGCGTACGGGAGCTGGGTGGCCGAGTTCGCCCGCGGGGTGGGCAACCGTCCGGCCGTCATCGTGCTGGAGCCCGACGCCCTCGGCGACTACAGCTGCATGTCCCAGGGCCAGATCGTCGAGCGCCAGAACATGCTCATCAACGCCCTCTCCCAGTTCCGCTCCACCGCACCGAACGCCTGGGTCTACCTCGACGGCGGCAACTCCGGCTGGATCGACGCCTCGACCATGGCCGACCGGCTCAACTCCTCCGGGCTGAGCCTGGCGCGGGGCTTCTCCCTCAACGTCTCGAACTTCTACCGCACTGACGAGGCCGTGTCCTACGGCAACCGCGTCAACCAGGTGCTGAGCCAGCGGTACGGCTACAGCAAGCCGTTCGTCGTGGACACCAGCCGCAACGGCAACGGCTCCAACGGCGAGTGGTGCAACCCCGCCGGCCGCAAGATCGGCACGCCCAGCCAGCAGGGCGGGGGCGGCGCCGAGATGCTGCTGTGGATCAAGACCCCGGGCGAGTCCGACGGCAACTGCGGCGTCGGATCAGGCTCCACGGCCGGACAGTTCCTGCCGGAGGTCGCCTACCGGATGATCTACGGCTACTGACCGCTCACCTCAGCGGCCTCGGCACCGGCGCCTCCCGCCGGGGCCGAGGCGGTGCGCGAGGGGCGGCCCTCCCCCGGGCCCCGGCTCGCCCGGCGCCACACCAGCACGCCGCCCATCAGCACGGCGAGAGCCGCGGCGGGCAGCCAGAGCCAGGACGTGGCAGGGCTGGAGGCGGACACCCCGGCCATCACCCAGGCCGCGTTCCCGGGCAGCGTCCCGAGCGCGGTGGCACCGGCGAACGGCAGCCAGCCCATCCGGGAGAACGCCGCCCCGAGGTTGACCGCCCCGAACGGCATGACCGGCAGCAGCCTCAGCATCAGCACACTGGTGAAGGCACGTTCCGACAACCGGCGTTCCAGCGACGCCAGCAC
>NZ_JBHWJL010000339.1:0-5152 GCF_042731495.1 Streptomyces sp. NPDC059853 | reverse complement strand
CGCGGTGATGCGCCGGGCGCATCACCGCATCCGAAGCCGGTATGGCCGCCGCTCTGGGAAGAGCCCCCTGCCGCCTCCACACTCGGGTCCCGAGCCGCACATCCGACACACCCGACGGGACGAGGAACCATGGCACGGACACCGATCAGCAGGCGGACCGCACTCTCCCTGACGGCGGGTGCGTTCGCCGTCCCGGCCGTCGGTGTGAGCGGCACCGGCACGGCCGCCGCCGCACCCGCGGGCAGCGGGCCCAACCCCGTGCTGGGCTGCGAACTGCTCGCCGAGGTGACGCCGCGCGCCAACTGGCGGGTGACGGCCGTCGTCATCCGGTACGCCCGCCCGCTGGGGATCCGGAAGGGCACGATCGCGCCGGGCGCGTTCACGGTGACCGCCACCGCGGCCGGGGCGACCGCGCCCCGTACGGTCACCGCGGTGGTCCCGGACGCCGACGGCCGTGCCCTGGTGCTGGAACTCGACCCGGGCGATCCGAACGCGGCCGTGGTGCCGCCCGGTCTCGGCGGCGTACTGCCGCCGCTGCACAGCACGTACGCGGTACGCCAGGTCGCGGACCTGACGGGCGCGGACGGCCGGGTGGTACTGCCCGCGAGTCCGTTCGCGATCCGTAACGAGGGGCCCGTACGCACGCCCGTGGCGGACGACTTCACCGCCGGCTCGTTCACCGGTTCGCACGGCTTCGCGCTGCGCTACCGGCTCCATCAGCCGGAGGGGTTCCGCCGCTCCCCGGGGGCGGGGCGGCGCTATCCGCTGGTCGTCACCCTGCACGGCGGCGGCGAGGTCGCCGACAACAACGTCACACAGCTCACCGCCAACCGGATCGCCGTCACCTTCGCGAAGCCGGAACGGCAGCGCCGTGACCCGGCGTTCGTGCTCGCGCCGCAGGTTCCGCTGCCGCGCCCCCAGGAGGGCCAGGACGGCACCGACTGGACGGACGCCCGGGTGCGGCAGGCCACCGTCGAGCTGATCGACGCCTTCACCGGCGCGCACCCGGTGGACGAGGACAGGATCTATCTCGTCGGCCTGTCCTCCGGCGGCCGTGGCGTGTTCGACCTGCTGTCGCGGTATCCCGACCGGTTCGCCGCCGCGTTGCCCACCGCAGGCTGGGGCAACGAGTCCGCGATGGAGCGGATCACGCACATCCCGCTGTGGGCGGATCACTCCGTGGACGACGATGTCGTGCCCTACCGCGAGGGACGGTTCGGCAACCCCGGCACCTGGACCCTGATGAACGCGGTGGAGCGGGCGGGGGCGCGGGTCACCCGCGACGAGTGGCCCAACGACCTGCCCAAGGCGGAGTTCGAGGCCCGGGCCCGGCAACTGCTGCGCCGGGCCCGGTCCGCGGGCAGCCACACGCTGTTCACCAGCTACCCGGCCGGCACCACACCGGGCAGCCCGCATCTGTCCTGGGCCCAGACGTACGAGAACGACGTGGTGATCGACTGGCTCTTCGGCCAGTCCCGCTAGCGCGAGCCCGGCGGGGTCCAGCGCGCCCCGGCCGGCAGCGACACACCCCCGGCCCCGGAGCCCGCCTGGCGCAGCGCGGCCATCAGCGCGCGGGCGGTACGGGACAGCGGGCGCCGGGGATCGTGCACCAGATGGATGTCCCGTTCCACCCGGGGCCGTTCCAGGGTGCGGTGCCGCAGCCCGGCGAAGTGCATCAGCGGCAGGGTCAGCGCCGGGGTGGCGGACACGCCGAGCCCGGCGGCCACCAGACCGGCGACGGTCGCGATGGTACGGGCCTCGGTGACCGGCCCCACCTCGACGCCGCCTTCGCGCAGGGTGCGGTCCACGTAACCACGGATGCTGGTGTGCCGGTCGAAGGCGACGAAGGGCTGCCCCGCGAGATCGTGCCAGGTCAGCCGTCTTCGCCGGGCGAAGGGGTGTCCCGGAGGGAAGACGCAGACGAACCCGTCGGCGGCGATCCGGTGGCCGTGCAGTTCCGGAGGGATCTCGGGTGCCACGGTGACGGCCAGGTCGACGGCGCCGGAGGCGACATGGCCGAGCACTTCGTTCGACAGTCCGTCCCGCAGGGTCACGGTGAGGTCGGGCCGGTCGCCTCGGAAGGCGGACAGCACGGGCGGCAGCATGCCGGCGGCGAGGGAGGGCAGCGCGGCGACGGAGACGGAGCCGCGTGTGCCGTCCAGATACCCCTGGAAGTGGTTGAGGCCCGCGTCGAATTCGGCGAGCACCCTGCGGGCGACGGTCAGGAACTGCTCCCCGTCGGGGGTCAGGGCGACATGCCGGGTCGTCCGCTCGAAGAGGGGTACGCCGACCCGCCGTTCGACCTCCAGCACGGTACGGCTGAGCGAGGACTGGGCGATGTGCAGCGTGCGCGCGGCACGGGAGTAGCCGCCGGCGTCGGCGACCGCCACGATCGCCCGGAGCTGTCGGACGGACAGATCGATGCCCATGGCGCATCAATCTATGCGGAACCCATGACGTCACGACAGTGGCGGGAGCCAGGAATTCCGGCCCACACTCGGGGCCGACCGGCAACGTCGCCACTCAAGGGGGTCGCCATGGAAGGCGCCGTCGGATTCCTGACCATCGGGGCGATCCTCGCGCTGCTGCTGACCAACCGGGTGACGGCGGTGGTCGCGCTGGCCGGCGTGCCGGTGCTGGGCGCCCTCGTGCTGGGCTTCTCGCTGTCCGAGATCGGCACCTTCGTGGGCTCGGGTCTCGGCGGGGTGGCGGGCGTGACGGCGATGTTCGTCTTCGCCATCGTCTACTTCGGGGTGATGCGGGACGCCGGGATGTTCGATCCGGTCATCACCAGGATCACGGCGCTGGCGGGGAACGCACCGACCACGGTGTGCGTGGCCACCACCGCGCTGGCCTGTGTCGCGCATCTGGACGGTGCGGGGGCCACCACCTTCCTGATCGCGATCCCGGCGATGCTCCCGGTCTTCGACCGTCTCGGCATGAGCCGACTGGCGCTCGCGACCTGCGTCGGGCTCGGCGCAGGGGTGATGAACATGCTGCCCTGGGGCGGCCCCACCGCCCGTGCCGCCGCCACCACCGGGATCGACGCGAACGATCTGTGGGTGCCGCTGATCCCGGCACAGGCGGTGGGTGTGGTGGCGGCTCTGGGCTGCGCCTGGCTGATCGGGCGCCGGGAGCGGCGGCGGCTGGCGGCGCAGGGCGATCCGGTGGTGATCGCGGCGGCGGGGACGGCGGGTACGGCGGGTACGTCCGGTGCCGCGGGACCGGGCTCCGCCCCGGGCGCGGGCGACCCGGCCGCGGCTCCGGCTCCGGCGGCCGACCCGGACCGTACCCGCCCGCCGAAGCCCCTCTTCTGGTTCAACGCGGCTCTCAGCGTCCTGCTCATCGGCGCGCTGATGGCGGGCATCGCGCCGCCCGAGACCCTGTTCATGGCGGGCGTCGTGATCGCCCTGGCCGTCAACCACCCCGGCATGAAACGCCAGGGCGAGCGGATCGAGGCCCACGCCCGCGGTGCCATGCTGATGGCGACCACGCTGCTGGCCGCCGGATCGTTCCTGGGCATCCTGGAGGGCACCGGGATGATCGAGCACATGGCCACCACCGCGGCCGATCTCATCCCGGCGGGGGCCGCCCCCGCCCTGCCGCTGATCGTCGGTCTGATCGGGGTCCCGCTGAGCCTGCTGTTCGGCCCGGACGCCTACTACTTCGGGGTGCTGCCGGTCCTCATGGGGGTCGGCGAACAGTTCGGCGTCGACGGCGTGGCCATCGCCCAGGCATCACTGCTGGGCGAGGAGACGGTGGGCTTCCCCGTCAGCCCGCTCACCGGGTCCTTCTTCCTGCTGGTGGGCCTGGCCCAGGTCGACATCGGCCGGCACATCCGCCACATGATCGGCTGGTCCTGGCTGGTCAGCGTGGTCATGCTGGCCTTCGCCGTCGCCACCGGCGTGATCCCGCTGTGGGCGTCATGAGCGCCGCCGCCGTAGGCCGGCTCCGTACGGTACGCCTGGGCGCCGGCGCCGGGTTCGCCGGCGACCGCATCGATCCGGCCGTGGACCTGGCACGCCGTGGCGGCCTGGACTACCTGGCCTTCGAATGCCTCGGTGAACGCACCGTGGCCGCCGGACAGTTGCGCAAGTCCCGGGATCCGTCCACCGGTTACGACCCGCTGCTGGCGGCGCGGCTGACGGCGGTGCTGCCGCACTGCCGGCGCTCGGGGACCACCGTCCTGACCAACGCGGGCGCGGCGAACCCGGAGGCGGCCGGCGAACTCGCGCGCGGCCTGCCGGGCCCGGCCCGGATCGCGGTCATCACCGGTGACGACGTCCTGGCGGCGGTGCGACACCTGGATCCGCTGGTGTGGGAGACCGGGGAACCCCTGTCCGCCTGTCCGGAGGAACTGATCGCGGCCAACGCCTACCTGGGCTCGGAACCGGTGGTCGAGGCGCTCGCGACGGGCGCCGACGTCGTCATCGCCGGCCGCCTCGCGGACCCCGCGCTGTATCTCGGACCGCTGATGCACGCCTTCGGCTGGCGCCCGGACAACGACGAACTCCTGGGCCGCGGCACGCTCGTCGGTCATCTCCTGGAGTGCGCGGGGCAACTCACCGGCGGCTACTTCGCCGACCCGGTCACCAAACCGGTGCCCGGCCTGGCCCGCCTCGGCTTCCCCTACGCCGACGTCGACGAGACGGGGCAGGCGGTGTTCGGCAAACTCCCGGAAACGGGCGGGCGGCTGGACACCCGTACCTGCGCCGAGCAACTGCTGTACGAAGTGGACGACCCGTCCGCCTATGTGACCCCCGACGTGGTGGCCGACCTCAGCCAGGTCACCTTCACCCAGCTCGGCGCGGACCGGGTACGGGCCCAGGGCGCCACCGGGCGGCCACGCCCCGGCAGTCTCAAGGTCACGCTCGGCTTCCGGGGCGGCTGGCAGGGTGAGGGACAGATCAGCTACGCCGGGCCGCGCTGCCTGGCGCGGGCCCGGCTGGCGGCGGACATCGTGAGCGAGCGGCTGGTCTCGGTGCACGGCCTGGACCCGGCGGCCATCCATGTCGAGTACATCGGTGCGGGGGCCGCGCTGCGCGGTCTGCGTCCCGTCGAGGACCCGGCCGAGGTACGGCTGCGGGTGTCGGCCAAGGCGGCCACGGCCGCGGAGGCCCGGAGTGTGGGGTGGGAAGTGGAGTCGCTGTAC
>NZ_JBHWJL010000338.1:0-5160 GCF_042731495.1 Streptomyces sp. NPDC059853 | reverse complement strand
GCCCAGCCCAGCACGGGTTCGAGCGGCAGCCCGGCGGCGCGGCGCAGCGCCGGGGCCCGGCCGGGCGACGACGCGGCGCCCGCGCGGGCCGCGGGCCGGGGCCCGGTCAGGCGCGCGGCGGCCATCGCGTGGCGCGGCGGGGCAGGGTGAGAGCGAGGCCGTGCGGGGAGTCCGGGCCTTCGGCGAGGGCGTGCGCCACCGGCGCGGGCAGCGGGGCGGTCCCGAGCAGTCCGGCGGCGACGGCGGCGGTGGTGCGGTGCCAGGTCCCGGCCCGCCGCAGCATCGCGTGGTCGCCGCCCGGCAGCAGCAGCCGGCACACGGGGGTACCGGCGCGGCGGGCGCGGGCGGCCAGGGCGGCGGAGCCCGCCGGGTCGGTCACCCGGTCCCGGTCCGCGTGCACGATGACCGTCCGGACGCCCGGCAGCGCCGGTGCCGGGTCCTGTGGCGGGCACCAGGGTGCCAGCGCCACCACACCGCGGACCGCGGGGTGTCCGGCAGCCCGGAGCGCCGCCCGGCCGCCCATCGAGTGGCCCACCAGGACCACCGGCACCGGGCCGAGCCGTCCGGCGAGCCGGTCGAGTGCCGCCTCCGTGTCCCGCAACGGATCCTCGTGCCGGCCGTTCCAGCCCCGGTGCCGGTAGCGCACGATGCCGGTGACCACCGTGTGCCCCGCCGTCGCGGAGCGGATCGCGGACCGGAACGGCAGCATCCGCAGCACGGTGGGGCCCAGACGGGCCGGGCGCGAGTGCCCGTCCGCGCGCCCGCCGGGCAGCAGGAGCACGGCGCCCCGTACCGGCCCCGGTGGGGGAGTGTCCAGGACGAGCCACCGGTGTTCTTCCCGCGCGGCCCCCGCCGCCCCTGCCGTCATGGCCGCCTCCCGCCGAAATGCCGCCGCGCCGTTCCGTCCCGGTCATGCCCTTCGGAGCCGGTCACGGTACGGACGGGTGCCGGACGGCAGGACGGCGAGCCGGGTCAGCCGCGCATCAGCTCGGCCAGCAGTTCGAGCTGCTGCGGATCCTCCAGGGCGGTGCCCACCCCCACCGCCCGGCAGCCGGCGGCCAGATAGTCCTGGGCGTTGTACGCGTCGACGCCGCCGGTCGCCACCAGCGGCACGGCGGGGAAGGGGCCGCGCTGGGCCCGTACCCAGTCCGGCGTGAGCTGCGCGGCCGGGAACACCTTGAGCCAGCTCAGCCCGCGCGCCAGCGCCTGGGCGATCTCACCGGCGGTCGCCACCCCGGGCAGCAGCGGCAGCCCGTGCTCCCCGCACGCCCCGGCGACCTCCGGGACCAGCCCGGGCGACACGGCGAACGCCGCGCCCGCCGTCACCACCTCGCCCACCTGCGGCGCCGTCAGCACCGTCCCGGCCCCCACCGGCAGCCCCCGCTCCCGGCCGGCCGCCACCGCGGCCCGCAGCGACGGCAGGGCGGCCGGGTCCTGCACGGGCACCTCGATCATCCGGATGCCCAGGTCCCAGGCCCGTTCGCACCGGGCCACGGTGCCGCCCGGGTCGAACCCGCGCAGGATCCCCATCACCGGTCCGGTGGCGAACGCGTCCTCGAAGAAGGCGGCGGGCGGCGGGGGCAGATCCGTCATCGGCTGGCTCCTCAGCGGCGGTGCGGCGGCGGGTCGCCGCGGATCCCGGTCTCCCCGGCATCATCGGTCAGGGCCCGGCCGACCGCGAGCGAGGCGGCGTGCACCGCGCGCGGAGAGCGCAGCAGATCCGTGCTGTCCGCCCACTGGTCCACCGCCCCGACCGGCGGCAGCGCCCGCAGCCACGGGTCGGTGACCGTCTCCTCCAGCGCCCGCGCGAAGCGGTCGGCCCGCAGCACCGCGAACGGCCGTCCGTGGTACGGGCGGCACGCCGGATCCAGCGGCGGGGTGAGTCCGGTGGCGTTGTGCAGCGCGGCCACCATCTCGTACGCCGTGCACAGCGCCGCCTCCCGGGCGGGCTGGTCCGCGGCGCCCAGCGCGCCGCGCAGCACCGGGGCGAGCGCACCGGCCACCGGCAGCCGGGCGAACGCGGCGCCCAGCCACTTGGCATACGGCGCGTACCGCCGCTCCAGCAGCAGACACAGCCGCATCAGCTCCCTCACCAGCCGGGCGGCCACCACCGCCGCCCCCAGCTCGTCGCCGGTCTCCGCGCAGCGGCCCACGAACGCCTCCTCCTGCGCGATCCGCTGCCACTGACAGGCCAGCAGGTACCGCCAGACCTGATCCGGATACCGGGCGAGCGCGGCCCGGACGGCGCCGAGCGTGCCCAGGCCGTCGTGGAACACCGCGCCGCCGGTGGCCTCGGCGAGCCGCTGCTGCGGCAGCGCCAGCCACTGCCGGACGTCCGGCCGCCGTGCCTGCGCCTCCGTCAGACCGAGGTGTCCGGTCAGCCAGCCGTCCAGGTCGTGCACGTCCACCCGGTGGTTGACCGGACCGGCGGACGGGCTCATCCGGCCCACCGGATCCCGCGGGTCGCCGCTCTCCTCGAAATGCGTGGGCCAGCCGCGGACCTCCTTCGGCAGCCGCTCGGCCAGCATCCGCCGGACGGCGTCGCCGTACCGGGCCCGGTCCCGCGGCGTCAGGAACAGCTCCAGGCGCGGCCCCCACTCGTGGTCGGCCGAGCGGGGCGTGTCGAAACCCAGCACCTCGGAACCGGCCCCGATGCGGGCGGCGGTGTGCCGCAGCCCGGGGAAGGCGTCGTCGAGCAGGGGCCGCACCGCCTCCTCGTACAGCGCGCGGGACAGGGCGAGGCCGGGCAGGAAAGCGGGGGCGGGAGAGGTCATGCCGTCACCGTGCGGGGCGGGAGGCGGGCGCGCCACCGGTTTTCCGGCGCGGGACACCCCGCGGGCGGGCTCCGCCGGTCCCCGCGGCCCGCCGGTACCCCGGGGCTGGCCCCCGGGCACCCCCCGCGGCGGCCCATCCGTGACATCCCGCCCGTTCCCCCGTGTGCACGGCACGAGGACACCGCCATGCTGGCCAACGGCAGTCAGGACCGCTCCGCCGCACCACCCCGGACCAACGGAAGGAACCCGTCATGCCCCGTGTGCTCCTCGTCAGCGGCAGCCCCTCGGCCGACTCCCGCACCGCCGCCGCCGTCCAGCTGGCCGGGGCGCCCCTGGCCGCCGCCGGGCACCGCACCGAGACCCTCGCCGTCCGCGACCTGCCCCCCGACGCCCTGCTGCGCGCCGACTCCGCCGACCCCCAGCTGCGCGAGGCCGCCGCCCGGGTGGCCGCGGCCGACGCGCTGGTGATCGGCACCCCCGTGTACAAGGCGTCCTTCTCCGGCCTGCTGAAGTGCTGGCTCGACGTGCTGCCGCAGTACGCGCTGGAGGGCAAGGCGGTGCTGCCGCTCGCCACCGGCGGCAGCCTGGCCCACGCGCTGGTGCTGGACTACGCGCTGCGCCCGGTGCTCGGCAGCATGGGCGCCGCCCCCGTCACCCAGGGCTGTTTCGTGCTGGACGCGGCGGTGACCAAGCCGGCGGACGGGGCGCCGGCCCGGCTCGACCCGGAGGCGTCCGCCCGGCTGGCCAGGGCGGTCACCTGGCTGGGTGACGCCCTGCCCGGCCCGGTTGCCGCTGTGGCCGCCGCCTGACGCGGCGCCCGGCCGTCCACCCGCCGCCGCCCCGGGCCGCGCACCCTCGCGGGGCGGTTTGGGCCGTCATACTGGGCCCGTCGGAGGTGTCTTTCGCCCGGGTCGGGAATGGCGGAAGAAGGGGGACATGACGGAGCGTCCGGTGGTGCACGGCCGGTACCAGCTGCTGGAGCTGATCGGCCGGGGCGGCATGGGCGAGGTGTGGAGCGCCCGCGACGAGGCGCTGGACCGCCGGGTGGCCGTCAAGTGCCTCAAGCCGCTGGGCGCGGGCCGGGAGGCGTCCTCCCTGCGGGGGCTGCGGCAGCGGTTCCGGCGCGAGGCGCGGGTGGCGGCCGGCCTCCAGCACCGGGGGATCACCGTGGTGCACGACTTCGGGGAGACCGAGGACGGGCTGCTGTACCTGGTGATGGAACTCCTGGTCGGCCGCAACCTCAGCCAGCTGCTCGGCGAGCGGCGGGGCGCCCCGCTGCCGGTCGCGGAGGTCGCCGACATCGCCGCGCAGACCGCCGCCGCCCTCGCCTACACCCACGAACAGGGCGTGGTGCACCGCGATCTCAAGCCGGCCAACGTGATGCGGCTGACCGACGGCACCGTCAAGATCTGCGACTTCGGCATCGCCCGGCTCGCCCACGACATCGGGTTCTCCAGCAAGCTCACCGGCTTCGGCATGGCCATGGGCACCCCGCACTACATGTCGCCCGAGCAGATCGCCGGGCTGCCCGTGGACCACCGCGGCGATCTGTACTCGCTGGGCTGCGTGCTGTACGAGCTGGCCACCGGGGCACCGCCGTTCGACCTCGGCGACCCCTGGGCCATCCTGGTCGGCCACCGCGACCAGGCGCCGGTGCCGCCGCGCAGCCTGCGCCCCGAACTGCCCGAAGCGCTGGACCGGCTGATCCTCGCCCTGCTCGCCAAGCGCCCCGAGGACCGGCCGGCCGACGCCGCCGTCCTGGTACGGGAACTGGGCGACGCCGCCGGGCCGGGCGGGACCGGCCCGCCGCTGCCGGAGTGGACCCGCGGCATGCGCGCCGGGTCCCGCGCCAGCGGCTCGTGGTCCCTGCGGCTGCCGCCGCCGGACCGCAGCGCCGGGCTCACCGGGCCGTGGACGGGGCAGGTGGCGACCGCGCTGCTCACCCCGAGCCCCGCGCCCGAGTACCTCGCCGTGCTGGCCGGCCGGCACCGTGCCGCGCTCGGCCTCGGCCGGCTCGGCCGCTGGCCCGAGGCGTACGAGGCGCACCGCGCGCTGGCCGCCGAACGCGAACGGGTGCTCGGCGCCGGGCACCCCGACACCCTCGCCAGCCAGTACGAGCTGGCCCACGCGCTGCGCCGGCTCGCCCGCTGGGACCGGGCGCTGGCCGCTTACCGGCCGGTCGCCGACGCCGGCGGGCCGCTGGCGCTGGACGCCCGCTTCGAGATGGGCGTCTGCCTGGGCAGGCTCGGCCACCCCGACCGGGCGCTGGCGCTGTACCAGGAGCTGATCGCCGTGTGCGCGGGGACGTTCGGGGACCGGCATCCGCGCACGCTGCGCGCCCGGCACGGCCGGGGGATCAGCCTGGGGCGGCTGGGCCGCTGGGAGG
>NZ_JBHWJL010000337.1:0-5207 GCF_042731495.1 Streptomyces sp. NPDC059853 | reverse complement strand
TTCGACGGGTTCACCGCCGTCGACGGCGTCGACCTCGACGTCGCCCCCGGCGACCTGCGCTTCCTCATCGGCCCCAACGGCGCGGGCAAGACCACCCTCGTCGACGCCGTCACCGGACTCGCCCCGGCCACCGGCTCGGTCCGCTTCGCCGGCCGGGAACTCCTCGGCCGCCCCGTCCACCGCATCGCCCGGCTCGGGATCGGCCGCACCTTCCAGACCGCCACCGTCTTCGAACAGCTCACCGTCCTGCAGAACCTGGACATCGCCGCCGGCGCCACCCGCTCCGTCACCACCCTGCTGCGCCGCCGCCGGCACATCCCGGACGCGGTGGCCGCCGCCCTGGAGACCATCGCGCTCACCGCGCACCGCGACCGGCTCGCCGGGACCCTCGCGCACGGCCAGAAGCAGTGGCTGGAGATCGGCATGGTGCTCGTCCAGGACGTCCGGCTGCTGCTCCTGGACGAGCCGGTGGCCGGCATGAGCCACCCCGAACGCGAGGCCACCGGGGAACTGCTGCACCGGATCGCCGCCGACCGCACCGTCGTCGTCATCGAGCACGACATGGACTTCCTGCGGGCCTTCGCCCGCAGCGTCACCGTGCTGCACGCGGGCCGGGTGCTCAGCGAGGGCACCGTGGACGAGGTGCGGGCCGACCCCCGGGTCCAGGAGGTCTACCTCGGAGAACCGGCCGTCACCACCCCGGCGGGAGGCGAGGCGTGATGCTGCGCGTCGAGGACCTCACGGCCGGCTACGGGCGCAGCCGCGTCCTGCACGGCGTCTCCCTGGAGGTCCCCGGCGAGGCGGTCACCGCCGTACTCGGCCACAACGGGGCCGGGAAGTCCACCCTGCTGCGGGCCGCTCTCGGGCTGATCGGGCCCGGGAGCGGCCGGGTGTGGTTCGAGGAGGAGGACGTCACCCGGCTCCCGGCCCATCAGCGGGTGCGGCGCGGCATGGCCTATGTGCCGCAGGGCCAGCAGAGCTTCCCGCAGCTGACCGCCCTGGAGAATCTGCGGCTGGTCGCCGACGGCCGGCGCGACGGCCGTGCCGCGCTGGACGAGGCACTGGACCTCTTCCCGGCGCTCCGCTCGCTGGGGACCCGGCGTGCCGGGCTGCTCTCCGGGGGCCAGCGCCAGCAGCTGGCGATCGCCCGCGCGCTGATCACCCGCCCCCGGCTGCTGCTGCTGGACGAGCCGACCGAGGGCATCCAGCCCTCGGTGGTGGCCGAGATCCAGCGCACCGTCATCGGGCTGAGCGAGCGCGGTCTGTCGGTGCTGCTGGTGGAGCAGCACGTGGGCTTCGCCCTGCGCGCCGCCCGCCGGTACTGCGTACTGGAGGCCGGCCGGATCACCTCCTCCGGCACCGGCGAGCCGGGCGCGGAGGAGCGGGTGCGTCAGGCCCTGCGGGTGTGAGGCGGGGGCGGCGGTCAGTCGCCGCCCTCGCACAGCACCTCGTCGCGCGGCACGTACGTCGTGCGGTACGTCTCGCGGCCGGCCTCGGCGCCGTCGTCGACGAAGATCCGGGTCACCTCCACGTCGAAGCCCTCCAGCGGGGGCTGCGGGACGCACTCGTCGCCGGCGGCGCCCTCCCGGCTGCCCGGCTCCTTGATGTTGGTGCGCGGCCCGGTCTCCGAGCGGACCTCGTCGTACCGCTTGGTGCCCAGGAAGGTGATGGTCACCGAGGAGTCGGTCGAGGAGGCCAGGATGTAGATCGTGTGGCCCGAGTCGTTGAGGAACCGCAGATCCAGGTGACCCCACGCGACGGTGGCCTCGCGGCCCTCCGGGTAGCGCTCGATGTAGAACGAGTGCGCCCCGTACTCCACCGGCTTGACCCCGGCGAAGAACATCGCGTTGAACATGGTGGTGGCCACGGCGGAGACCCCGCCGCCCTGCGCGTTCGTGTACTGGTCGTCGAGGATGATGATGCCCTCGACGAAGCCGTTCTCCTCGGTGCGCTCGCCCACCGTGCGGTTGAAGCTCCACTCCTCGCCCGGCGCCACCACCGAGCCGTTGATCAGTTCGGCGGCCCGTCCGATGTTGGTGATGCGGTACGGGGCGGGCTCGAACTCCACGGTGAAGGAGGACATCTCCTCCACGATGCCGAGGTCCTTGTAGTTGGCCGGGGTGATGGCCGGCTCCACCTCCTCGGTGGCGACCGTCCCGGTACGGGCGGCCTCGCCCTCGGCGTACAGCAGCGGCTCCACGGCCTCCCCGACGGCGTCCCGGTCCACCGTGCTGCCGTTGCGGCCGGGGGCGGCGGCCACCACCTGCCCGCCGTCCAGCCGCAGCTCGGCCTCCACCGGCTCCGTCTCGGCGGCGGCCAGCTGCTCGTCCAGCCGCTCGTCGGCGCCGAGCGCGGCGGCGTCGAACGCGGGGAGCAGGGCGCCGGTGTCGTCGGCGGTGAGGGTGAGGTGGTCGCCGATGAGGGTGGGGGAGATGGTGAGGGTGGCGTCCCCGGCGGTGAGCAGGACCGGTCCCGATACGGCGGGCTCGGCCCAGTCGCGCAGCGCCTCCTCGATCTCCGCCTCTCCGGTGAGCGGCTCGGCCCGGGTGACCGGCAGCGGTACCGGGGCGGCGGCCGGCTCCGCGTCCGCCGCGTCCGCAGGCGGGGCGGCCGGGTAGCCCTCGCGCAGCCGGCCCAGTGAGCGTTCCACGTCCAGGGCGACCCCGGCGCGCGGCGCGGTGACCTCGGGCTCGCCCTCGGTGAAGGTGATGGCGCCCTCACGGACGGTGCGGTCGGACTCCGCCGCGAGGCCGGTCAGGGCGGCGCGGCCGGCCTCCTCGTCCTGGCGGACGACCAGCTCGACCTCGCCGCCGCCCCGGCCCAGGACGCGGTCCAGCAGCGAGGGGTTGCCGGCCGCGGCCACGGTGGCCCCGAAGTCCAGGGACAGACCGGCCTCGGCCGGGTCCAGCGTGTGGATCTCGGGCTCGTCGGCCCCGTCCCCGCTCTCGTCCTCGCCGATGACGACCCGCAGCGGGGCGGCTCCCAGGTCGCCCAGCTCGGCCTCCAGCTTCGCGCGGGCCTCCTCGGCGGAGAGCCCGCCGATGTCCACCCCGTGCACGGTGGTGCCCTCGGCGATGCCGTCGCCCAGCAGCAGATAGCCGGTGACCCCGCCGGCCGCCAGCGCGGTGAAGGCCACGGCGCTGATCAGGACGGGCCGGGGGAGGGCCGCGAGCCGTCGCCCGACGCCCCGCCGGTGCACCGTGGGCGGCTGGGCCGGCGGCGGGGGTATGGAGTACGACACGGATCTCCCCGGGGACTGCTGTGGACGGGGGCCCCGGACGGGGCCGCTGACGCCAGGGACACTAGCAAAACGCCCAGGGGCCGGATCAGGGGGCGATTTCCGCCCAGACCGTACATCCCGCTCCCTGGTGCGGAGAGATCACGCCCCACCGGGCGGCCATCGCGTCCAGCAGCAGCAGTCCGCGCCCGCCCTCGGCGTCCGGGTCGGACGGACCGGCGGCCGGGACGCGGGGGTCGAGCCCCGGGCCCTGGTCGGCGACCTCGATCCGCAGCTGGCGGCCCCGGCGCTCGACGCGGCACACGATGCGGTCGCTCGCGGTGTGCAGCAGGGCGTTGGTCACCAGCTCGGAGACGATCAGACGCGCGGTGTCCACCAGGTCGCGCGGCACCCCCCAGCCGGTCAGCCGGTGCCGTACCAGCTCGCGCGCGGCGGCGACCGAGGCCGGGCGGGACGGCAGCTCGAATCTCTCTCCCGGCGGGTCCGCCGGGGGCACGGCGGGCGAGGGGAGGGAGACCGGGAGCGGCGTCGTGCGGGGGGGTGAGTACACGAGCGGGAGCGCCTTCCGTGGATCCGTTGCCGGCGTGAGCCGGGTCACGTGTTCACTATGAGCGCTGAAGTGAGCAGAGCGCAAGAGGAGTTCTGCGATTTGCAGAACGCGAAGCGATCTCTGTCGATGCCATTACCGCTGTGGCACACTTACGCCCTAAGGACCGTGACCGGTCGCATTGCGTACAACAACAAGGCGCGGCACACAGGGCGCTGGAGGAGACACCGTGGCGGAAGCGCGCTCGGGGCCGACCGTGGGACAGATCGTCCTCGGTCTCCGCCTCCGGGACCTGCGTGAGCGAGCCGGCTGTTCCTTCGCAGACGCCGCCGAGGCACTGAGCGTCAACACGACCACGGTGCGGCGCATGGAGAAGGCCGAGGTCGGCCTCAAACCGCTGTACGTCAAGGCCCTGCTGGAGCGCTACGGGGTCGGCGGCGCGGAGGCGGAGGCGTTCCTCGTCCTGGTCGAGGAGGCCAACCGGCCCGGCTGGTGGCACAACTTCCGCGACGTCCTGCCCGACTGGTTCAGCCTCTACGTCTCCCTGGAGGGCGAAGCCCGCCTCATCAGGTCCTACGAACCGCACTGTGTCCCCGGGCTCCTCCAGACCCCGGCCTACGCCCGCGAACTGCTGCGCACCGGTTTCCCGCACAGCAGCGAGGAGGAACTCGACCGCCGGGTCGCGCTGCGCATGGAACGGTCCGAACTGCTCACCCGCGCCCGTCCGCCCCTGGTGTGGGCCGTGATGGAGGAGCACGTCCTGCGGCGCGAGCTGTCCGACCCGGCCATCATGGCCGAACAGATCGATCATCTGCTGAAGATGACGTCCCTGCCGAACGTGACCCTCCAGATCATGCCGTTCAGCGCCGGCCCCCACCCCGGCATGTTCGGGCCCTTCCAGCTGTTCCGGTTCGAGATCCCGGAACTGCCGGACATCATCTACACCGAGAGCCTCACCGGTGCGGTGTACCACGATGAACGGCCCGACACCATCGCCTATTTGGAGGTGCTGGACCGCATGGGCGCGCAGGCCGCGTCTGTACAGGACACCGTGGCCATCCTCGGTGAGATTCGCAAGGAGCTGTGACGCATGGGTACTACGCCCCCTCCTCACCCCCACATCTACAACGGGATGCCCGCCAAGGAGCTCGGCAGTGCGGGCTGGCGCAAGCCCTGGAGCGGTACCAACGGCGGCAACTGCGTGGAAGCCATGAAACTGGCCGACGGCCGGGTGGCGCTGCGCCAGTCCACCGACCCGGAGGGACCGGCGCTCATCTACACCCCGCACGAGATCGAGACGTTCATCCGCGGGGCGAAGCACGGGGAAGCCGACTTCCTGCTGACCTGACCTGACCTGACCTGACCTGACCCGACCGCGGCCGGCCCCGACCGGCCGCACCCCCGCCGGACGGCTACGGCCCG
>NZ_JBHWJL010000336.1:0-5291 GCF_042731495.1 Streptomyces sp. NPDC059853 | reverse complement strand
GCTGCGGGAGCTGGAGAACGCCGGGGTGGAGCTGTCCGGCAAGGCCGTCGTCGCGGGCTGAGCGGCCGGGAGGCGCACAGCGGGGCCGCCTGTCCTCAGGCGGCCCTGATGTGCGCCTCCTGTGCCGTACGGGCGCGGGTGGTGCCCCACAGAGCCGTCAGGGGGCGCCAGCGCTCCGTCTCGTGGTGCGGGCAGGAGCGCCACAGGGCGCCGTCGGGGTGGTGCAGCACGGCGGTGATCTCGTCCGGGGTGGGCGGGGCCGCGTTGCCCCGCAGGTAGACGGCGCGCAGGCCCAGGTTCCTGAGCCTGGTCAGCGCGCGGGCCCGGTTCGCGGCCCGCACCAGCACCCGGATCCGGCCGGGCGCGGCGGGGTGGCGCAGCTGGAGCGCGACCACGACGCTGCCGTCGGGCAGCCGGACAAAGCCTCCGTCGGCCATGACACACCTTTCGCTCGGGGTCCCGGGACGTGGGGGGACCCCGCCATCCTCACCCGGCCGGCCGTCGCCCAACAAGGGGCGACGGCCGGAATACGGTGGGTGAGCGGGCGACCGCGCGGGGTCAGCGGCGGCTCGGGGACACGTGGAGCACCATCGGGATGGCGCCGCTGCCGGTCGGCGACTGCGTCAGGATGCTGATCCTGGTGTTGGTGTCCGGCACGACCACGCTGTTCCACGGGTTGGCCGGGTCCCAGTAGTCGCCGGTGCGGTCGTCGAAGTACGGCACGCCGCGGTGGGCGGGCAGCGTGGTGGGCACGCTGTCCTTGTGCAGGGTCACCTTCGGCGTCGGGTAGAGGCTGAAGGTGGCGTCCCGGGACTGGATGCGGTTGCGCAGCAGCGTGCCGTCCGACCAGCTCTCGGCGGCCGGGGAGGCGTCCACCGGCAGGATCAGGCCCTCGCCCGGGTGCTGACGGGTGTTGTTGTCGCTCTGCGAGGTGTCCCACAGCCACACCAGCAGGCCGGACTGGTAGGCGTAGTGCTCGACCCAGTCGTCCTTGGTGTCCAGGAAGCCGAAGTTGTACGGGCCGTGCTTCAGGGTGCGGTCGAAGCCGGTGTACTGGCGGTTCTCCGCGATGTAGAACTGCGGGTAGTCGTCGGTGATCGAGGCGCCCACCAGGGAGAAGCCGTTCACCCGCCAGTCGCCCGTGCCGTTCTCGGCGTCGTCGGCGAACAGCGTCGCGCCGTCGGCGGTGACGGTGATCTCGTCGGCGGTGAAGCCGAGTTCGGTCAGGGCGCCGTCGGTGAGGTAGCGGAAGCGCAGCTCGACGCTCTGCCCGGTGTAGGCGTCCAGCGGGTAGGACAGGGCGACATGGCCGCCGGACTCACCGTGCAGCGCGGTGCGTCCGGCGCTGTCGGTGGGCAGCGGGGCGCCGTCGCCGGTACCGGTCAGCGGGGTGAAGGTGGCGCCGCCGTCGGTGGAGACCTCGGTGTAGAGGAAGTCGTAGTCCTCCTCGATGCTCCACCAGCCGGTGAGGTCGAGGGAGGCTGCGGTGACCCCGGTCAGATCGACGGTGCGGGTCAGGGTGTTGCTGAGGTTGTCGCCGCTGCCGCTCCACCACTGGGTCGCGCCCTGGGCCGGGGCGACCAGGTCGGTGGTGACGGTCTTGGCGGGGAGTTCGACGACCAGCGCCTGGGCGTCGGGGCGGCGGTTGCCCTCGGGGAACCGGCCGGAGGAGGCACCCAGGAGGTGGGTGGAACGGGTGGCGGCGCGGGCCGTGTCGTAGTCCAGCCAGCCCAGTTGCAGCTTCTCCCAGGGGCCCATGTCGTTGGGCAGGGTGCCGATGGCGCCGTCGCCCTTGTCGCTCAGCCAGGAGCCGGAGGACATCGCGGACCAGAAGCCGGTGCCGTTCTCGCCGCCCGAGGTGTCGTACAGGTCGGGCAGACCGAGGTCGTGGGCGTACTCGTGGGCGAAGACGCCGACGCCGCCGTTCTCGGGCTGGATGGTGTAGTCGCCGACCCAGATGCCGGTGTCGCCGATCTCCACGCCGCCGGCCGGGTTCTGCGGCGGCCCGGTCAGGCCGACCTGGTCGGCGAAGGCGTACCAGCGGTGGGCCCAGATGGCGTCGTCGCCCTGCGCGCCGCCGCCGGCGGAGGCGTCCTCGCCGGCGTGGACGATCTGGAAGTGGTCGAGGTAGCCGTCGGGCTCGTTGAAGTTGCCGTCGTTGTTGTAGTCGTAGCGGTCCTGCTGGTCGTACTCGGCCAGGATGTCGCGGATCTCGTCCCGGGACAGACCGCGGGCGATCTGGTCGTCGTACCAGGCGTTGACGCCGTCGGCCACGACCTCCCACACCGAGCGGCAGACGTTGGAGCCGCAGGCGGTGTTGCCGTAACGGGCCTCGTTGTAGTCGACCTTGACCCAGTCGGTGACGATGCCGTCGATGGAGTACCGGCCCGAGGACTGGCTCTCGAAGTACTGCTTGACGGACGGCTCGGCCGGGTCGGTGCCGTAGTACAGCTCCTGGTAGTGCTCCCGGCTGAAGTCCTTCTGCCAGATGGTGCTGTTGTCCACCGAACGGTCCGGCTCGGCGATCCGATTGGCCAGCGGGCCGGGGTCGCCGCCGAACTCCGGGTGGATCTCGTCGCCGAACTCGACCAGGATGGTGAAGATCTTGTCCGTGCCGGTGGTGGCCACCTCGACGAACTCCCCGTCGGCGAGTTCGACGACCTCGGAGCCGTGCTGGGAGCGGGGGCGGGCCTGACCGGTGATCAGCTGCTGGTGCGCTTCCTGCTTGAGCGCCTCGCGCTTCTCGGCGAGCGGGTTCTCCAGGTGCGGCTCGGCGGCGAACAGCTGCTGCTCGGCGGGGAGTCCGATGGCGTCGTCGGCGGTGGTGGCCGAGGCGCTGCCGGCGGGCACGAGGACGGCGGCGGTCAGGGCGGCGACGGTGGTGGCCGCGGCGAGTGCGGTAGATCTCCGGGATCTGCCTGGGGTGTTCACTCTGGCATCTGTCCTTTGTCGCGAACATGGTCGGTGATCAGAGGCATTGCACACGAGGCGACGACGAAAAGACAGATCCTGCCGAAAACGATCACGGAATCTCATGTTCATTTCACGATCTGTTGATATATGACTCCGTGCGCCCCCCGTGCTCCGGTCCGACGGAACCGGAACGAGGCATCAGACTCGTACGGTGCGGGCATGCACGCCCGTAGCACCCCGACCGCACACCAGCACCCCACCCTCAGGACGGACTCCGTCATGCCGCATCCGCATCCGACCCCCCTGCAGATCGTCTACGGTTCGGGCACGGTCCTGATCACCACACTCCTCCTGCTCCTGACCACCGGAGCCGGGAGCGTCCCCGCACTCGCCGGTATCGCCGCGCTCGCGCTCGGACTCGGCGTCACCGTCACCCTGGTGCTCCGCACCAGGACCGCACCGCCCGGACCGGCCGCGCCCGCGACGGCACCGGCCGCCGCCCGTTCCCTGCCCGAGCCCGCCCCCCGGCCGGCCGAACGCCCGCACGCCCGGGTGTGAGCGCGGGGCGCCGGCCGGTACGTCACGTCACGAGGCGGTCGCGACCACCACGGTCCTGGCCGCCTTGTCGTGCAGACACTGCCGGTAGGGGCGGTCCCAGGTGCAGTTGAGGACGTTGACCAGCCAGAAGATGAAGCCGATGCACGGCAGCAGCTGCGGCAGCGAGTACACCGCCGCCCTGATCCACGCCGGATTGCCGCGCGGCACCGCGCCGTCGGCCAGCATGGCCGCCCGGATCCGCATCGCCATCTTCCCCAGCGTCTGGCCGCGTGCGCTGAGCATCGCCCCGTCGTAGATGAAGTACACGATGATGACCGCGGCTTGCTGGAAATAGTTGCTGCCCGACCCCGTGTCGTAGGAACGGTCGCCGGTGACCGCCCACAGGATGAGGGACATCGGGATCCCGATGATCAGCGCGTCGATGATGCGGGCCACCAGACGCCGGCCGAGCGAGGCCAGCGGCGGCATCCCGGCCAGCGGATCGGGCACCCCGTACGCCCCCGTGCCCGCGCCCGGCACCTCGCCGGAGGGCGGCGGCGCGCTGGGATAGCCGGGCGGCGGCTCCCCGCCGGGCGGCACCCCCGCGCCCGGCGGCGGCATCCGGCCCGGGGGCGGTGTCCCGCCGGGCGGCGGCGTACCTTCCGGGGGCGGTGTACCTTCCGGGGGCTGCTGGCCCGCTGCCGGGCGCGGTTCGTCGTCGCCGGACGGTGGCTGCGGCTGGTCGGTGCTCATGGCCCGAGTCGACCCCGGGCCACCCCCGCACGCACCCCGGCGTGGGTCGTTCGGGCTACACGTGTGCCCCGTCGGGGTCGCTCAGCCCGCGACGAACGTCCCGGCCGCCTTGTCGTGCCAGCACTGGCGCCAGGGCCGGTCCCGCAGCCCCCACAGGACATTGACCGCCCCGAGGACGGCCGTCACCGCCAGCACGCCGTGCACCAGCCAGCGCAGCACCGCCGCTCCGAAGGACGGCTTCTGCTGGCTCCGCAGGTCGAACACCCGCAGCTTGCACAGCGCCTTGCCGGGCGAGCGGCCCCACAGGGCGGTCGGCAGCGCCTCGAAGAGGAAACCGGCCACCAGGAAGACCCCGAGCACCATGGCCAGATGGCCGCCGGTGGTGCCGTCGATCAGCCAGATCTCGCGGGTGACCCCGGCCTCGTTGGCCGCGTCGATCTGCCGCTGGATGTGGTCCCTGGCATCCCCCAGCACCATCGCCGCCATCGCCCCGGCGGCCGCCAGCGGCAGCAGCGAGTCGAGCAGCCGGGCCAGCAGCCGCCGGCCGGGACCGGCCGGGTACAGCTGATCGCCCGCGCCGAACAGCGCGTCCTTGCGGAACGGCAGCGGGGTGAGCGGATCCGCCTGGTGCGAGCGCAGGAACGGCGACTGCTGCACCTGTGGCGCGGGCTGGGCCTGCGCCGGTGGCAGGTGCTGCTGCTGGGGCGGCTGCGGCTGGGCCGCGGGCTGCTGCTGCTCCGGCAGCGGCGGCAGGCCGGGGGACGCCGGGCGGGGCGCGGACTGCGGCGCCTGCTGGGCCAGCTCCCGTACCTGGTGCTGCCAGGACTCGCCCTTGGGCAGCCGCAGCTGCGCCGTCTGCTCGTGCGGGGTCTCCGGCGGTGCCTGCCGGGCCCCCTGCGCGGGCAGCGCCGGGCGGGACGCGGCCGGGCGGGCCGGGGTCGCCGGCCGCGGCGCCGGGGCCTGCTGCTGCTCGGGCACGGCGGGCAGCTGGGCCGCGGCCGGCTCCGGCCGCGGCGCCACCGGCTCGCTCCTGGCCGGTGCCTGCGGCTGGGCCTGGGGCGGTGCCTGCGGCGAGGACGGGCGCGGGG
>NZ_JBHWJL010000335.1:0-5316 GCF_042731495.1 Streptomyces sp. NPDC059853 | reverse complement strand
GGGCCGCCGCCTCGACCCGGCCAGGATCGAGATCCAGAACATCCCGCTGCCGTCCTCGGGACGGCGCTGGGGCGAAGTGGTGCTGCACGACGGCGTCCCGCACGGCGAGCGGGCCACCGGAGCGGCGGTCTTCCCGGTCTTCGACGAGATCGAACTGTGGGCGCCCTCGGCGATCCCCACCTGGGTGGTGCTGATCGAGGCCGCCGCGCCGCGCGACCGGGACGCCCTGGAGCGGCTGGCGGCGGACGCCGGCTACGCGGCCGAGGACTGGTCCTCCTCGGTGCGGCTGCTGTGCCGGTCCTGCTCGGAGAGCCGGATGCCGACCGAGGAGGGCGACGGTGGTGCGGTACGGCACGACCCGCACGACCACAGCGAGCCGGGCAGCCCCGGGCCGCTGGGGCACGTGGCCGCCGCGGACGGCCTGTGGACCCCGGAACGCGAATGCGGCCTGGCGGCCCCCGAGCCCTTGGTGCGCGGCCTGCTGGACGGCTGGGTCGCCGACAGCCCGGACACCCGGGACTGGCGGGACCTGGAAGAAGTCTGCTGAGGCTGACCGATGCGGACCGTAAGCTGTATGCATGACGCAAGAGATCGATCAGCGTGTGGATGACTTCATCGACGACACGCAGGACTGCGAGGCGCGGGAGCGAGCGTACCGGGAACGCGGTACGGCCCGGCCCATCACGGTCGTCGGCAACCCGGTGCTGCACTCCGAGTGCCGGGACGTCACCGAGTTCGACGACGGTCTCGCGGCGCTGATCGACGACATGTTCGCCAGCCAGCGGGCGGCGGAGGGGGTCGGTCTCGCGGCGAACCAGATCGGCGTCGACCTGAAGGTGTTCGTCTACGACTGCCACGACGACGACGGCGTGCGGCACGTCGGGGTGGTCTGTAACCCGGTCCTGGAGGACCTGCCGGCCGAATCCCGGGTGCTCGACGACAACAACGAGGGCTGCCTGTCGGTCCCGACCGCCTACGCGGAACTGGCCCGCCCCGACTACGCGGTGGTCACCGGCCAGAACGCGGCGGGCGAGCCGATCCGCGTCCGCGGCACCGGCTACTTCGCGCGCTGCCTCCAGCACGAGACGGACCACCTGTACGGCCGGCTGTACATCGACCGCCTCTCCAAGCGGGAGCGCAAGCGCGCCCTGAAGATGATGGAAGAGGGCACCCCGCGCTACGAGACGGTCCCGAACGACTGACGCGACCGCGCACGAGCACCGAGGACCCACACAGGGGCGGACCGGCAACCGGTCCGCCCCTCAGACGTCGTCGCACTGCTGGTACTCCTTGACGCCCTCGACGTAGCTGCGGGCGAACGCTTCGATGGCGTCCTTGCGCTCCTGGTCGTCGTCGATGGGGGTGTCGAAGAAGTTGATGCTGATCTTGGGGTAGGCGTAGAGACTCTCGTCGTCCGCTAGGCACCGGAACGATATCCCGGCACCCTGTTCCCAGAGGAGCGCCTCTCCTTCGATGTTTATCGTCTCCAGGAGCGCGCCGGAGTCATCGAACGGCGGCCCGGGTGGTTCGGAGAGCGTCTCCAACATATATGTGCTGAAGTCTGCTGTTCTCTTCGAGTCGATATAGATGGTGCACAGGAGGCGGCCTTCCATGGAATCGTTCGCGTCCATGGAAAAGTCGGAGCCAGGAGGAAAGACCGCCTCCGACAGCGATGGATCCACGCGTATACCGCAGATTTCCTCGGGTATTGAGTACTCCTGGCGCTTCTCCTCCTGTGAACAGCCGGAAGCAAGCAATGATCCGGCCAGGACGAGAATGGCAGCGATTCCCGATCGATTGGTGCGGTTCCGATCCATCTACTTCGTGTCCCTTCCCAGCAGTGCCGCTTCGCCGATCTTGTTCGCGCGCCCGTTCTCGGATCGGTAGTCGGTCTCCCCGTCCGCCCAGACGGAGTTGATGTCGTACCATGCGTCGGCCAGCGCGGCCAGTTGGTTGGCCCGGGACTGTGTGACGATGTATTCCTCCTCGGAGTACCGTCCTTCGATTCTCGCCAGCTCATCGTCCAGCCAGGACTGTGTGTAGACGTCCATCCCACGCTGCACAATGTCACCGAGTTCTGGAATAAAGTTGAATGCTGCCCCGAATGCATGATATTGCCAACGGGCATTCCAGGTGGCGTCAGATTCCTCTTCCGCCATTTCGCCGTACAGTGCGTCGTTACGTGCCTGCTCAAGAAAGCCGACCGTCTGTCCCGCCCTGGCAAGCGTGTCCTCGGGTTCGAGCAGTACTCCCGCCGTATTCTCTGTGTCCCGAAGAGAGTCGACGAGAAGGTAATTCATGCCCTCGTTGAGTACACCGTAGGTTTGAGGATCGCGCGATATCTGAGTGGCCACGTCCGAAAGGTGGCGGTGATCCAGGGGCGTGTCCGGCAGCTGACTTCCGGCCGTGTCGATGACGGCGTCCCCGTGATTGACCAGCATCTTGGCCATCGGACTACGGAACTCCGGCGGAAAGTCGTCGCCCAGACCGGACCCCAGCTCAAGGATCCGGTCGCGGGCCGCCTCGTGATGTGCCGAGTGCTCGACGTACACGGCGGCCGGGTCGTGCGGGTTGATGCCGGTGGCAGCGGCGAACAGGGCCTGGCCGGCCTCCTCGTACAAGGCGCTATCGCCGTCGGGCGAGTGATTCGCCCGCTCGCCGAGGATGTACCCGAGGTAATCCTGTCCCGCTTGGCCCTCTTCCGCGCGTGCGTGGGCGGCAGCCGACGTGTCCGGCTGCTGCTCGTCGTCCAGCAGAGCGAAGGCGGTCGCCGCGTCCGGGTTGTTGCCCAGTGCTCTCATGAACCCGGTCATCGGGTCCGTCCGGTACTCGTCGCCGATGACGCGGCGGTACGCGTCGGCGGGTGCGGCACTGGCCCAGAAGGGCCCCGCGTCCAAGGCGAGTTCCTGTTCCGACTCCACCAGGGCAACGCCGTAGTCGACCAGCCAGTCCTTCTCGTACCCCCCGTGCGTCATCAGATCGCTCATGATCTGGAATCCGTAGGGATCCATGCTGCTCGCGGTGCCGACCCGCCGGCTCCCGAGCGCAATGATCTCGTTCCGCCACTCGCTCATGCCGGGGCGGTCGCTGTGCGACGCGGTGCCGAACGTGACGCCCAGGTTCTCGCGGAGCTGGAGGACCGCGTCCCGGTACTCGTCGGTCACTTCACCGGAGCCGGGTCCGTCCAGTACGTCCGCCCAGAACCGCAGGGTGCCGTCGGCGCCCAGGCCGGCCGCGAGGTAGGAGGCGAAATACTCGTTGTCCTTCTGTGCCGCCGCCAGTTCGTTCAGCCGATCCAGGCCCTCCTGCGTCGCGTACGCCGCCGCCTCGATGAGTTCCAGATACTCCTGAGCATCAGCGATGCCCTGTGCGCGTTGGGCGTCGAGCAGGTCGGCGGCGGCGACCGGGGCGAAATGATCGCGGTCCTCACCCGCGTTGTCGCGCAGGGCGCGGGTGGCGGTCTCATCGGCCGTGGCGGCCTCGGCCAGGATCATCCGGATACGGGCGGTGAAATGCTCGATGTCACCCTGCCGCTCCGAGAATGCGGATCCGAGGGGCTGGCCCTGTTGTTCGAGGCCGGCGTCCGTGTAGGGCCCGTCCAGGCGCTCCATCACCACACCGCCGGACGTGATGTACAGCCCCTTCTGCTGGGCCTCGGCCGCGAGTTCGCGCAAGGCCTCCCGGTGGGCGCGCTGCGTGGCACGGAACTCCGTGAGGATCGCGTGGACAGCACGTGCCTGCTCATGCGCGTACTCGAACTGGGAGCCGGACCGGAGGATGAACGCTCTGCTGACCGTCGCGTTCCGGCCCTTCCAGCCGGAGGCCGTGAGTTTCGTCAGCAGACCCTGGGACGCCTCGGCCGCGAGACCGTCCAGGTCGCGGACCGTCTGCCGCCAGTCCTCGATCGCCGCGTCCAGCGCGCCGAAGTCGAGGTTGTACAACTGCTCATATCCGGGCATCGGAACCGTCCTGTCCCCACATACCGGCGATCTCGGTGGGCGGGGGGCTCTCCTCGGCAAGAGCCAGGATGGAAGGCGTGCCCCGGGGGCCGAGGGCCTGGGTCGCCGCCCTCAGCTCGGTCTCGATCTCGGCCTCCAGGGCGACGTGGACGGTCCCCGTGTCGTCCAGGTGCTCCGCGATGCGCATGCAGTCGTCGTACAGATTCTTCGACTGCCGGAAGAAGCGCGCCATCGTGTTCTGCAGTGCGGCCCCGGTGGTGAAGCCGTCGCCGGTGAGCGAGGCGGCCGCGGTGTAGGTGGCACCGGAAGCCTGGGAGCCCACGGTGAGGATCCGGGACAACGCCCTGGCGTCCTGGCCCATGGCCCGCAACTCCGCCGGATCCACGACAAGGTCGGCCTGCGGCTGGTCCCAGTCCTGCAGCGTCTCCCCGTCCGGGACCACGGTCGAGTTCAGCCGGGTTGAGACAGAGTCTTCGGGCGACGCGGACATGACCCCCCCTGCGTGTTGGCATCCGGATACTTACGGTAGCAACCTGTTCGTGCTCGAAAACCAGCGGTACGTATCCTGTTGCGGTACGTACGTGGCCGGGACGGGGAGGGGCCGGTGGATTTCGAGGAGCTGGAATCGGCGACGCACGAGCAGTTGGCGGCGTTGCTGAACGGGGCCAATCCGGACGCGCTGATCGGGCGTGGGGAGACGCTGGTCAACGTGGCACGGGCGGTCGCCCAGGTGGGCGCGGTGGTAGCGCACCAGATGCGCGTGCTGGAGTGGGAGGGCGAGACAGCGACGGTCCTGCGGGAGTGGGCCGCTCGCTTCGAGGCGGACTCCGAACACCTGAAGGTGTACACCAACACCATCGGCCTGGCGATGAAGTCATCAGGGGCGGCGCTGAAGGAAGCCATCAGCAGCATGCCGCCGGTGCCGGAGACGACGACAGTGCCGGATTCCGGCTCGCAGCAGGCGTTCGGAACGTACCTCGGTACGGGCGCGCTGAGCGGGAACGAGCAGGTACGCCAGGAGGCCATCGGCGTCATCTCCCGGCTGGGGCAGGCGTACACGGTGGCGTCGTCGGCGATCCGGATGCTGCCGGAGCCTCACTTCACGCCGCTGCTTCCTCCGGAGGAATTCGGAGGCGCCCAACCCCCGGTAGCGTCCCGACCAGGGGGTAGCGGCGAGAGCACGGGGCAACAACCTGTACGAAGCGGCCCGCTTCAGTTCGAGGCGAATGCCCAAGAAACGCAGAATCTGCTGAGACCGACCAGCCAGTGGACCGGTACTGGGACTGCACAGCACCCGGGCGCTGTTGATGGTGGTGTGGGGACGTCGTTGGATTCGGTGGGGACGTTGCCGAACAGT
>NZ_JBHWJL010000334.1:0-5333 GCF_042731495.1 Streptomyces sp. NPDC059853 | reverse complement strand
CGGCGGGGGCGGCGTGCGGGGCGGCGGGCGGCAGCGCGGCGGCCCTCGCCGCCGGGGGCAGGGCGGGCGGTTCGTTCGCCGGGGCAGGACCGCCCAGGTCCTCGCCGCGCAGGATGGCGAGTTCCAGTTTCTGGAGCGCGGGCGAGGGGTCGACGCCGAGTTCGTCGCGCAGGTACTCCTTGAAGCCCCGGTACTCGCTCAGTGCCTCGGACTGCCGCCCGGTGCGGTACAGGGCCTCGATCAGCTGTTCGCGGAACCGTCCGTGGCTGGGGTGGGCCCGGGTGGCGCTCCACAGTTCGACGAGGGCGGCGCCGCAGTCGCCGAACGCGAGTTCCAGGTCGCACACCCGCTCCACGGTGCGCAGCCGCTCCTCGACCAGTCGCGGTACCTCGTCGCGGTGCATGGTCGTGGAGCGGACGTTGGCCAGCAGGGCGCCCTGCCACAGGGTCAGCGCGTGCCGCAGGGCGGCGAGTTCGGCGGCCGGGTCGTCGGCGAGTGCGGTGGCGTGCCGGACCCGGGCGCGGAACTCGATGAGGTCGAGGGTCCGTTCGTCGGCGGTGATGCGGTAGCCGCCGGGGGCGGCTTCGATGGGGGTGTCCAGGACGTGCTGGCGTTCGAAGAGCCGGCGCAGGCGCAGGACGCAGGTCTGGAGGGCGGCCTTGGCGGTGGCGGGCTGGTGGTCGCCCCAGATCATCTGCTGGAGGTAGCCGGCCGAGACGATGGTGTTGGAGCGCAGCAGCAGGGCGGCCAGCAGGTTGGTGGGTTTGGAGGGTCCCAGGACGACGGTCTCGGTGCCGTCGGTGATGCTGAGCGGACCGAGGAGCTGGAACCGTACGGCCACCGCGCTCCCCCTCCCGTTGCGTCCTGTTCGGTGTCCCGAACGGTACGGACGGCCGGTGCGGCGCGGGGAGGGGTGGCGGCGTCAGCTTCTTGCAGGGGTGCTGCTCAGGTTGCTGTCAGAAGTGGCACAAGCGGGTCAGTTCCGCCAGGGCGCGTAGTGCGGGTTGTCCACGCAGTCGGACATGATCTCGGTGTTGGTGGTCTTGTCGATGGGGCAGGCACCGGCGATGAAGGCGGGGTCGATGCCGCCGGGGAAGGCGACTTCGGCCTGGTGGGCGTACCTGTGGTCGTCGCCGATGGTGGCGTTGACGTCGATGCCGCCGGGGGCGTCGATGTAGTAGTTGTAGGCGGCCTTGCGCCAGTCCTTGTACAGGTCGTGGTCGTAGGTGGTGCTGACGAACGGCGAGGGCTGGTTGTTCAGGACGTACGCCTGGAGGTCGTACTGTCCGGTCACGGTGTCCCAGGGCAGGAAGCCCTCTTCGAAGATGATCTCGGGGCCGCGGGATTCGGCGCGGTAGAGCTGGCGGCAGTTGTCGCGGTAGGACGGGTCGGGGGTGATCCGGTCGAGGTCGACGTCCTGGACGGCGGCGGCGTGCAGCTTGTCCTCGACGACGGGGCAGACCACGGCGGTGGCGGTGGCCGCCCCGGTGGTGGCGCCCGCGGTGGTGAACAGCAGGGCGAGCGGCAGCGCGACGGCCGCCGCCCGGCGGGTGATCCGGGTGGTGAAGCGGGTGGTGAAGGTCATGCCGCACACCTTGGCGCCGCGCCGGGCGCCCGATCGGCAACGTCACCCGATCGGGGGCGTGTCGGCTCCGGGTGGCAACGCGCGCAGCAGCAGGACGGAACGGGCGGGCAGCCGCAGGGCGGTGCCGCCGTCGTGGTGGCTGCCGGGCGGGGTGCTCTGCTCCTCGCGCGAGGTGTCGACGAGGAGTTCGTAGGTGTGCGCCCAGGGCGGTCCCGGCAGCGGGAAGGTGGCGGGCTCGGCACCGGCGTGCAGCAGGACGAGGAAGCTGTCGTCGGTGACGGGCCGCCCCTGGGCGTCGCGCTGCGGGATGTCGCGGCCGGAGAGGAACATGCCCAGGGTGCGGCTGGGCCGGTGCCAGTCCTGTTCGGTCATCTCGGCCCCGTCGGCGGTGAACCAGCCCAGGTCGCGCATGCCGCCGGGGCCGTGCCGACGGCCGGAGAAGAAGGCGCGGCGGCGCAGGACGGGGTGGGCGCGGCGCAGCCGGATCAGCCGCCGGGTGAGGTCGAGCAGCGGGCGCCAGGCGGGGTCGCGGGCCAGGCTCCAGTCGATCCAGCTGAGTTCGTTGTCCTGGCAGTAGGCGTTGTTGTTGCCGCGCTGGGTGCGGCCCATCTCGTCGCCCGCGACCAGCATGGGCACGCCGGTGGAGAGCAGGACGGTGCTGATGAGGTTGCGCAGCTGGCGGCGGCGCAGGGCGGTGATCTCCTTGTCGTCGGTCTCGCCCTCGGCGCCGCAGTTCCAGGAGCGGTTGTCGTCGGTGCCGTCGCGGTTGTCCTCGCCGTTGGCCTCGTTGTGCTTGCGGTCGTAGGAGACGAGGTCGCGCAGGGTGAAGCCGTCGTGGGCGGTGACGAAGTTGACGGAGGCGTACGGGTGCCGGCCGCCCCAGGCGTACAGGTCGCTGGAGCCGGCGAGCCGGGAGCCGAGGTCGCGGACGTCGGGGAGGGCGCCGCGCCAGTAGTCGCGCACGGTGTCGCGGTAGCGGTCGTTCCATTCGGTCCACAGCGGGGGGAAGGCGCCGACCTGGTAGCCGCCGGTGCCGATGTCCCAGGGTTCGGCGATGAGTTTGACGCGGCGCAGGACCGGGTCCTGGGCGATGACGGCGAGGAAGGGGGAGAGCATGTCGACGTCGTGCATGGAGCGGGCGAGGGCGGCGGCGAGGTCGAAGCGGAAGCCGTCGACGCCCATCTCCTGCACCCAGTAGCGCAGGGAGTCGGTGATCAGCCGGAGCACCTGGGGCTGGACGACGTGCAGGGTGTTGCCGCAGCCGGTGTAGTCGGTGTAGTGGCGGGGGTTGTCGGCGAGCCGGTAGTAGCCGGGGTTGGCGATTCCGCGCAGCGAGAGGGTGGGGCCGCGTTCGTCGGCCTCGGCGGTGTGGTTGTAGACGACGTCGAGGATGACCTCGATACCGGCGGCGTGCAGGGCGGCGACCATGGACTTGAACTCGCCGACCTGCTGGCCCCGGGTGCCGGTGGCGGCGTACCCGGCGTGCGGGGCGAAGTAGCCGATGGAGTTGTAGCCCCAGTAGTCGCGCAGTCCGCGCCGCAGCAGGTGGTCCTCGTGGGCGAACTGGTGGACGGGCAGCAGTTCGACGGCGGTGACGCCGAGCGAGGTGAGGTGGTCGATGGCGGCGGGGTGGGCGAGTCCGGCGTAGGTGCCGCGCAGCTCGGGCGGGATGCCGGGGTGGCGCCGGGTGAAGCCGCGGACGTGGAGTTCGTAGACGATGGAGTCGGCCCAGGGGGTTTTGGGGCGGCGGTCGTCGGCCCAGGGGTCGGTCCACGGGGTCTCGCGGTCGTCGGTGATGACGCCCTTGGGGACGTAGGGGGCGGAGTCGCGGTCGTCGCGGACGGTGTCGGCGACGTCCTGGCGGTGCCAGTCGCGGGCGTGGCCGTACACCTCGGGCGGCAGGGCGGCGAATTCGCCGTCGACGGCGCGGGCGTAGGGGTCGAGCAGCAGTTTGGCGGGGTTCCAGCGGGCTCCGGCGGCCGGGTCCCAGGGGCCGTGCACGCGGTAGCCGTAGCGGGTGCCGGGCCGGACGCCGGGGAGGAAGCCGTGCCAGATCTCGTGGGTGACCTCTTCGAGCGGGTAGCGGGTCTCGTGGTCGGTGGCGTCGTCGAAGAGGCAGACCTCGACGCCTTCCGCGCCGCCGGCCCACAGGGCGAAGTTGGTGCCCTCGGTGCCGCCGGGACCGGTGTGGAAGCGGGCGCCGAGCGGCTGGGGGCGGCCGGGCCAGACCTGGGTGCGCCGTTCGTCCCGGGGTGTCCTGGACACGTCCGGCCTCCTGAAGTCGGGTGGGGCGGTGGGGTGCTGACGGTCTCCCGGTGCGGGGGAACACCACTGTGGCAGGGCCCCTTTGTCGGGATTAGGGCATTTTGCCATGCCGGCCGGTAGGACTGTTGACATCAAGGCGCGGAACTGCGACGGAACGGTGACAATCGGCGGGCATTCCCCTGTGCACGGTGTGATTACCTGGCTGGAGAGGGGATTTCCCGCGGGCTGGACGTCCCCGGGCGTGTGGGTTGAGTGAGGGAGAACGTGAGCATGGTGCGCAAGCGGCCAGGTGGCAGACGTGCTTCCGGCGGGGTCGCGGCACTTCTCGGTGTGGTGCTGCTGGCGGTGTCGGCATGCAGCGGCAGCAGTGCCGCCGATGACAAGGGCGACGACGCGGGCAAGGGCAGCGGCGACGGCAACGTCATAGCCCTGTCCATATCCCCCGGGGACGGCGCCACCGACGTGCCCACCACGGGCGAGATCACGGTGTCCGTCGAGCACGGCACGCTCACCGGGGTCACCGTCACCGATCCCGGGGGCGAAGAGGTCGAGGGTGATCTGAAGGACGACAACTCCGGCTGGCAGGCGAAGGACCACCTCGCCAACGACACCGCCTACGAGGTGACCGCCACCGCCGAGGACGCGGACGGCCAGACCGCCTCCGAGTCGGCCACCTTCACCACGGTCGCCGCCGGCACCACCTTCTCCACCTCCTGGACCGTCAAGGACGGGGCCGAGTACGGCGTCGGCATGATCTTCTCGGTCACCTTCGACACCCCGATCGCGAACACCGCCGCGGTCGCCGAGGCGATCCGGATCACCACCGAGCCGGCCGTCGAGGTCAAGCCGCACTGGTTCGGCAACCACCGGGTGGACTTCCGCCCCGAGGAGTACTGGCAGCCGGGCACCGAGGTCGGCGTGGAGTTCCGGCTGCGCGGCGTCGAAGGCGCGGACGGGGTGTTCGGCACCGCGAGCCAGGACGTGAACTTCACCATCGGGCGCAGCCAGATCAGCGTCGTCGACGACGACAAACTGACCATGGAGGTCGTGCGCGACGGTGAGACGCTGAAGACCATCGACGTCACCACCGGCGCGCCGGGCATGGAGACCTGGAACGGCAAGATGGTCATCTCCGAGAAGCACGAGGAGATCCGGATGGACGGCGCCACGGTCGGCTACGACGGCGACTACGACATCCCGGACGTCCCGCACGCCATGCGGCTCAGCCAGTCCGGCACCTTCATCCACGGCAACTACTGGGGCGGCAACATCTTCGGCAACGGCCGCGCCAGCCACGGCTGCATCGGGCTGAAGGACGTCCAGGGCCGCGGCGACTCCGGCACCGACGGCGCCTGGTTCTACGACAACTCGCTGATCGGCGACGTGGTCGAGGTCATCAACTCCAACGACGACATCATCGCTCCCGACAACGGCCTCAGCGGCTGGAACATGAGCTGGAGCGAGTGGGGCGCGGGCCAGTAAC
>NZ_JBHWJL010000333.1:0-5337 GCF_042731495.1 Streptomyces sp. NPDC059853 | reverse complement strand
ATCGCGCGCTCGGCGATCTCGTCCCGCGACACCTGGGCGATGAAGCCGGCCAGGTTGTTGATCAGGCGTTCCTTCTCGTCCTCCGACATCAGCCGGTAGAGGTTGCCGGCCTGCACGAAGTCGTCGTCCTCGGCGTGCGAGGGGGCCTCGTGCCCGTCGGCGGTGCCGGTGACGGGGGTCGCCGCCCACAGCGGGCGGCCGGTCTCGGTGGGGCCGCCGAAGGAGTTCGGCTCGTAGTTCTTCGCGCCGCCGTGCCGGCCGTCGTACATCACACCGTCCCGTCCGTGGGTGCGGGCCTCGGTGGCGTGCGGGCGGTTGACCGGCAGGTGGTCGGCGTTGATGCCGACCCGGTAGCGGTGGGCGTCGCCGTAGGCGAACAGCCGGCCCTGGAGCATCTTGTCGGGCGAGGGGCCGATGCCCGGCACGAAGTGGTGCGGGGAGAAGATCGACTGCTCGACCTCGGCGAAGATGTTCTGCGGGTTGCGGTTCAGCTCCAGCTTGCCGATCTCGATCGGCGGGTAGTCCGCGTGCGGCCACACCTTGGTGAGGTCGAACGGGTTGAAGCGGTAGGTGGCCGCGTCCGCCTCGGGCATGATCTGCACCTGCACGGTCCAGGTCGGGAAGTCGCCGTTCTCGATGGAGACACGCAGGTCGCGCTGGTGGCTGTCCGGGTCCTGGCCGGCCAGGACCGCGGCCTCCTCCGAGGTCAGGTTCTTGATGCCCTGGTCGGTCTTGAAGTGGTACTTGACCCAGAAGATCTCGCCGGCCTCGTTGGTCCACTGGAAGGTGTGCGAGCCGAACCCGTCCATGTGCCGGTAGGAGGCCGGGATGCCCCGGTCGCCGAACAGCCAGGTCACCTGGTGGGTGGACTCGGGCGACAGCCCCCAGAAGTCCCAGACGTTGTCCGCCTCCTGGGAGCCGGTGTACGGGTCGCGCTTCTGGGTGTGGATGAAGTCGGGGAACTTGATGGCGTCCTTGATGAAGAAGACCGGGGTGTTGTTCCCGACGAGGTCGTAGTTGCCGTCCTCCGTGTAGAACTTCAGCGCGAAGCCGCGCGGGTCACGGACGGCGTCGGCGGCGCCCAGGTTGCCGGCCACGGTGGAGAAGCGCAGGAAGACCTCGGTCTCCTTGCCGATCTCCGACAGGAACTTCGCCCGGGTGTACGGGGTGACGTCGGCCGTGACGGTGAAGGTGCCGTACGCGCCGGCGCCGCGCGCGTGCACGACGCGCTCGGGGATGCGTTCCCGGTTGAAGTGGGCCAGCTTCTCGATGAGCAGCTGGTCCTGGATCAGGCCCGGGCCGCCCGCGCCCGCCGTCTGGCTGTTCTGGTTGTCGGCTACCGGCGCCCCGGCCTCCGTGGTGAGCGGTCCCGCCGCGGTCTGGTCGGTCATCCCTGTTCACGCCCTTCGTTCATGCATTCCTCGGCGACTTCGGTGCGGACTCTTGGCCTCCGCTGAAACCGATCCTATATTGGACTTTGTCCAAGTCAAGACGCGGCCCGAACTCGTACCAGGTCGGGCCCCCGGGAGGCTCGCGCTAGGGTGGAACCATGAGTGACCTGCTACAACGACTCCGGGACCGGGGCTGGCGGCTCACCGCGCAGCGGCGTGTCATCGCCGAGGTACTGGACGGGGAGCATGTCCACTACACGGCCGACGAGGTGCACGCGCGGGCCGTCGCACGCCTGCCGGAGATCTCGCGCGCCTCCGTCTACAACACCCTGGGTGAACTGGTGGCCCTCGGCGAGATCATCGAGGTCACCACCGACGGCCGTGCCAAGCGGTACGACCCCAACGCGCACCACCCGCACCAGCACCTGGTCTGCTCCGGCTGCGGCACCATCCGTGACGTACGGCTCACCACCGACCCGCTGCGCGCGCTGCCGGAGGACGAGCGGTACGGCTTCACCGTCTCCGACGTCGCCGTCACCTACTACGGCAGCTGCCCGGTGTGTTCGGGCGCCCCCGGCGGCTGATTTGCTCCCGGGCGGTCGCGGACGCTACAGTAAAGACACAACGACGCGGGGTGGAGCAGCTCGGTAGCTCGCTGGGCTCATAACCCAGAGGTCGCAGGTTCAAATCCTGTCCCCGCTACGGAAGCCGAAGGGCCCGGATCCGATCAGGATCCGGGCCCTTCGCACGTTCGCCGGGCGAACGGGGAGAATCGACGCCATGGACGCTACTCTTCAGTATCTTCTCGATCTGCTCGATCTTGAGCGGATCGAGCAGGACATCTTCCGGGGTGCCAGTCACCCCTCGGTCATCCCCCGGGTCTTCGGCGGCCAGGTCGCCGCCCAGGCGCTCGTCGCCGCCTGCCGCACGGTCGAACCGGACCGGCTGCCGCACTCGCTGCACTCCTACTTCCTGCGCGGCGGCGACCCGGGCGCCCCCATCGTCTACACGGTGGACCGCATCCGCGACGGCCGCTCCTTCACCACCCGCCGGGTGGTCGCGGTCCAGCACGGGCAGCCGATCTTCCATCTGTCGGCGTCCTTCCAGCTGCCCGAGGACGGCCTGGAGCACCAGGAGCCGATGCCGCAGGCCCCGGACCCCGAGACGCTGCCGGACGGCGAGGAGGTGCTGCGCCGGTACGCGGACCGGTTCGCGGACCCCTCGGTGGCGGACCTGCTGCTGGAGGCGCGGCGGGCGGTGGACCTGCGGTACGTGGCGGAGCCGCCGTTCGCGACGGCGGGCCGGCGGCGCGAGCCCCGCTCACAGGTGTGGTTCCGCACCAACGGGAAGCTGGACGGCGACCGCGACGACCCGATGCTGCACATCTGCCTGGCGACGTACGTCTCGGACATGACGCTGCTGGACTCGGTGCTGCTCGCGCACGGGCGCGGCGGCTGGTCGGTGGGCGATGTGGTGGGCGCGAGCCTGGACCACGCGATGTGGTTCCACCGGCCGTTCCGGGCGGACGAGTGGCTGCTGTACGACACGGACTCGCCGGCCTCGGGCGGTGGGCGCGGGCTCGCCCGGGGGCGGATCTTCACCCGGGACGGGCAGCTGGCGGTGTCGGTGATCCAGGAGGGCGTGGTCCGCGTCCCCCGGGAGGAGAGCGCGTAGCGGCCCCGGCCGGTGGGCCGGTGCCGCACCGGTACGGCGCGGCGTAGGGGGAGGGCCGCGCCGTCAGCGGGGCGCCGGCCGCCGGACCCAGGTGGTCCACAGCGGACGGTAGCCCGCGCGGTGCCAGAACGGGCCGGACAGCGGGTTGAGGGCCGCGTAGTGCAGCAGGGTGTGGGTGGCGCCCGCCTCGGCCAGGGCCAGGTGGGCGGTGCGGACCAGGGCCGTACCGGTACCGGCGCCGCGGTCGGCCGCCTCCACCACCAGGGTGCCGAGATAGCCCGCGCGGCGGCCGGAGGTCAGCCGGGCGGGCCAGGCGGCGTTCGCGGGCGGCTCGGCGTGCAGCAGCCCGGTGACCCGCCCGTCCCGTTCGGCGACCCACACCCAGGCGGCGGGGTCGGCCAGCCGCTGCCGGGCGTGCCGGCCGGACGCCTCGCGCCGTACCGTCCCGCCGAACTGCTCGTCCCAGCGCAGCCCGTCCAGCCACAGCGCGACCGCCCGGTCGAGTTCGCCGGGTGCGCGCGGTGACAGCGGTCTGACCAGCGGATCGCCGGGGCGGGGCGGTGCGGTGTCCGGGGGGTGCGCGCCCGTGGTGCGGACGGCCGTCACCGTCTTCGGCGTGAAGCCGTGGGCCAGCAGCACCGGGGTGACCTCGGTGTCCCGGCTCGGCCAGGTGAACACCGCCTCGCCGTCCCCGGCCGGGTGGCCCCCGGCGGCCATCCGCCTGTCCCAGGCGGCCAGCAGCCCGTCCAGCGCGCGGGCCGGGTCGGGTCCGGTGAGCCGGGCGTGCAACTGGTGCCGGTCGAGCGCCGACCAGCTCGCCTCGTACGCTTCCGGGTCCAGGCGGCGGCGCCGGTAGCGGGCCTCGGCGCCCGGGAGGGTGAAGGTGATGTCGCCCTCGGCGGGCTCCGGCAGGGCGTGGACGGCCGGCAGCAGGCGGTCGAGGGCCCGCAGCCGGGTCTCTCCGGGCGTTCTCGTGCTCGTGCTCGTACGCGTCACGGACGTCACGCCCGGGAGCCTACGCGAGACCGGCCGCGTGCAGGAGGTAGGCGGTCATCGGCTCGTAGTAGCGCGGATTGGTCACATGATCGTCCAGCGGTACGCAGACCGACAGGGTGCCCTCGGCCTCGGCCAGGAACAGCGCGGGGTCGTTGCAGTCCGCGTAGCCGATGGCGTCGATGCCGTACTGCGCGGCGCAGCCAGCCCAGCCGTGGTCGGCGACCACCAGGTCCGGCGGTGCCTGGCCGTCCGCCGCCAGGGCGTCGAGGATGGCCGCCATCGGGTGCGGGGAGTGGGTGTGCCACAGGGTCGCGCCGCGTTCGTACATCGCCACCCCGGCCATCTGCGCGACCACGCCCTCGTCGGCGGTGAGCCCGATCGGCACCTTGACGATGTCGCAGCCGGCGGCGGCCAGCGCGAAGCCGGTGCGGGCGTGCACGTCCAGCAGGCCGCCCGGGTGCCCGGTGGCCAGCAGCACCCGCTGCCGGCCGTCGGCGGCCTTGCGCAGGGTGGTGGCCGCGCGCTCCAGGGCGTCGATGGTCAGCTCCGGGTCGATGGTGTCCTGGCCCTGCCGGTGCTCGGGGTCCTCGTTGACGCCGCAGCGTTCGGCCATGACGGCCAGCACGTCCTGCTCGTCCGCCCAGCGGTCGCCGAGTTCGAGGCCGAGCCAGTAGTGCCGGTTGCCGTTGGCCAGTTCCCGGTAGTGGGAGAGGTTGTTCTCCCGGGGGGTGGCCACGTCCCCGGCGATCCGGGCGCGTATGAGGTGTTCGGTCAGTTCCGGGCGGGAGGGCACGTAGGACAGGGGCGGCATACGGCCAGTATCGCCCGGGCGGGGTGTGGTGGGGTGCCCTGTCGCCGAGCTGTGATCTCGGGGCAGCGTGCGGATGCTGGGACCTGCGTCGGTGAGGGCGATGGGGGCGGCGCGCGCGCCGTCGTCGGTGCGCGGCGTCCAGCCGTCGCGGTCGGCGTGGAAGGCGTCCAGGTCCGCGTCGGTTGTGATCTCCACCCCGGCGGGCGCTTCCTCCCGGGGTCGCGCCAATTCCTATACCGGTATTAGTATCACGGGCATGGTACGCAACCCCCTGACGCCCGAGGAGCGCGAGCGCGGCCGGCAGCTCGGCCTGCTGCTGCGGGAGGCGCGCGGCGGACGCAGCATGACCGAGGTCGCGATGGCCGCCGGGGTCTCCCCGGAGACGCTCCGGAAGATCGAGTCCGGCCGGGCCCCGACCCCCGCCTTCTTCACCGTCGCCGCGCTGGCCGAGGCGCTCGACCTGCC
>NZ_JBHWJL010000332.1:0-5339 GCF_042731495.1 Streptomyces sp. NPDC059853 | reverse complement strand
GTCCGGCAGCCGGGGGATCTCGATCGCGGGGCAGCGGTCCATCACCACGTCGAGTCCGGCCGCCCGGGTACGGTCCCGGGCGGCCTCGTCGATCACACCGAGCTGGAACCAGACCGCCTTGGCACCGATGGCCACCGCCTCGTCGGCGACCGCGCCCGCCAGCGAACTGTTGACGAAGACGTCCACGACGTCGACCGGGAAGGGGATGTCGGCGAGCGAGGCGTAGCCGCGTTCGCCGTGCACCGTCTCGGCCTTGGGGTGGACGGGCACGATGCGCTTGCCGAAGCGCTGGAGGACGGCGGCCACGCCGTAGGCGGCCCGGCGCTCGTTGGCGGAGAGACCGACGACCGCCCAGGTGTCGCCGGTTCCGGTCAGCACACGCCGTACGGTTTCCGCTGAGGTATCCATGATCGTGTCAACGGCCGCCCCGGCCGTGCCATTCCCCGGGCGCGGCTTAGGCTGGCCCGATGCGGGACGGGTATCTGACGGTGGCCGGTGCGGGGGGCGTGCACGAGAGCGAGGTCAACCGTTCACGCTTCGTGTGCGCGCTGGCACCGGCCGGCACCGAGGAGGAGGCCGCGGCGGTGGTGGCCCGCGAGCGGGCGGCGCATCCGACGGCCACGCACCACTGCTGGGCGTATGTGATCGGTGCGGACGCCGGGGTGCAGAAGTGCAGCGACGACGGCGAGCCGGGCGGTACGGCGGGGGTGCCGATGCTGCGGATGCTGACCCGGCGGGAGATCCGGTACGCGGTGGCGGTGGTGACCCGGTACTACGGCGGGGTGAAGCTGGGCGCGGGCGGGCTGATCCGCGCGTACGGCGGGGCGGTGGGCGCGGCGCTCGACGCGGTGGGGACGGTGGAGCGGTTGCGGTACCGGCTGGCCACGGTCGAGGTCGGGCATCAGCGGGCGGGCCGTCTGGAGCATGAGCTGCGCGCGAGGGGGCACGCGGTGCGGGAGGTGCGGTACGCGGCCGGGGTGACGATCGAGATCGCGCTCCCGGCGGACGAGGTGCCGGGCTTCGAGGGCTGGCTGGCGGACGCGACGGCCGGTGAGGCGCGGTTGGCGCTGGGCGGCGACACCTACGGGCTCGGCGCGGTCTGAACGGGGGAATAGGGGGGCGGAGCGGGTGCGTTCCCGGGATATAGTTGAACAGTCAACAACATGGGAGGCGGGCACGATGCAGTTCGGCATTTTCACGGTCGGTGATGTCACCACCGACCCCACCAACGGCACCACGCCGAGCGAGCACGACCGCATCAAGGCGATGACCACCATCGCCCTGAAGGCCGAGGAGATCGGCCTGGACGTCTTCGCCACCGGCGAGCACCACAACCCGCCGTTCGTCCCCTCCTCGCCCACCACCATGCTCGGCTGGATCGCCGCCCGCACCGAGCGGCTCATCCTCTCCACCTCCACCACCCTCATCACCACCAACGACCCGGTGAAGATCGCCGAGGACTTCGCCATGCTCCAGCACCTGGCGGACGGCCGGGTCGACCTCATGCTCGGCCGCGGCAACACCGGCCCCGTCTACCCGTGGTTCGGCCAGGACATCCGGCAGGGCATCCCCCTCGCGATCGAGAACTACGCGCTGCTCCACCGGCTGTGGCGCGAGGACGTCGTCGACTGGGAAGGCCGCTTCCGCACCCCCCTCCAGGGCTTCACCTCCACCCCGCGCCCGCTGGACGGCGTCCCGCCGTTCGTCTGGCACGGCTCCATCCGCAGCCCCGAGATCGCCGAACAGGCCGCCTACTACGGCGACGGCTTCTTCGCCAACAACATCTTCTGGCCCAAGGAGCACTTCCAGCGCCTCATCGACCTCTACCGCGACCGCTGGGAACACTACGGACACGGACCGCGCCACACCGCCATGGTCGGCCTCGGCGGACAGTTCTTCATGCGCCGCAACTCCCAGGACGCCGTCCGCGAGTTCCGGCCCTACTTCGACAACGCCCCGGTGTACGGCCACGGCCCCTCGCTGGAGGAATTCACCGACCAGACCCCGCTCACCGTCGGCAGCCCGCAGGAAGTCATCGAGAAGACCCTCGCCTTCCGCGACACCTTCGGCGACTACCAGCGCCAGCTGTTCCTCGTCGACCACGCCGGACTGCCGCTGAAGACCGTCCTGGAACAGCTCGACCTGCTGGGCGAGGACGTCCTCCCCGTGCTGCGCAAGGAGTTCGCGGCGCGCCGGGCCCCCGGCGTCCCCGAAGGCCCCACCCACGCCGCCCGGGTCCTGGCGGAGCGGAAGAACGCCGCGGAGCAGAAGGAAGGAACGCAGCGATGACCGCGCTGAAACTCACCGTCGTCACGGCCGGCCTCGGCAAGCCCTCCACCACCCGGCTGCTGGCCGACCGGCTGGCCCGCGCCACCGAGGAACACCTCGCCGAGCAGGAACGCGACGTCGACACCCGCGTGTTCGAACTCCGCGAACTGGCCGGCGACATCGCCCAGCACCTCGCCACCGGCTTCCCCGGCCCGGCGCTGCGCGAAGCGCTGGACGCCACCACCGGAGCCGACGGCATCATCGCCGTCACCCCGGTGTTCAACGCCTCCTACAGCGGACTGTTCAAGTCCTACGCCGACCTGCTCGAAGCCGACCAGCTCGCCGGCCGCCCGGTACTGATCGCCGCCACCGGCGGCAGCCCCCGGCACTCGCTCATGCTCGACCACGCGATGCGGCCCCTGTTCGGCTACCTGCGGACCACCGTCGTCCCCACCGGCGTGTACGCGGCGGCCGAGGACTGGGGCGGCGGCACCGACCCGCTGATCGACCGGCTCCCCGCCCGCATCCACCGGGCCGGCCGGGAACTGGCCACCCTCATGGCGGGCGGCGCGGCCAAGGCCCGGCGGGAACCGGACCTCGTCCCGTTCGCCGAACAACTGGCCGCGCTGCGCCCGGGTACGTAGGCGGGGCCCGGCGCCGGGCGCGGGTCCGGCGGCGGGAACGGTGCGGGTGCGGGGCCGCCTGGGGGCGCGGAGCCTGACGCAGCTCCGGAGCCGACCGCGGGCGGCAACCTCTGAGGGCGCGGCGGCAACCAGGGTGTGTCACCCACCCCACCCCTCCGGCGACATCGTGCGGAACCCCGGCCCGCGCCACCGGGGCGAGCCACACCGGCACGGGCGTCAGGGACGAACACCGGTGCCCGGCCGCTCGGCGACGATCAGGAACCGGTGCGCCCGGACATCGAACCGTCCCTCCACGCCCATCCGCGCATGCAGGCGCCGCAACGCCGGACCGTACCGCTCCGGCGAAAAACCCGGCACCTGCCAGGCGACCAGCCGCAGATGGTAGATCAGGGCCCCGATGTCGTAGAACGTCAGGGCCGGGTATTCCTCCTGGACGCGCCGGAGCCGGAACCCGGCTCCGGTCAATGCCGCACTGGCGGTGCGCACGTCCCAATTTCCCGGCGGATGGGTGGGCGGCGGCGCACCGAGCGCACGGTTCAGCCCGGCACAGTCGTCGCTGCCGACCTGTTGGGTGAGCAACACCCCGCCGGGCCGCAGCACCCGCCCGATCTCCCGCGCGGCCAACCGGCCATGGCGGTTCAACACCACCTCCACCGCGCCGCCCGGCAACGGCAGCGCGTCCGGCTCGGGAGCCGGTAACACGGTGACCCCGAGCGGCTCCAGCCTCTGCCGAGCAGCGCCTACATTCGGCGCCCACCCCTCAGTCGCCCACATCCGCCGCGGCAAGGGGGCCAGCCCGGCCAGCAGTTCACCGCCCCCGGTATCGATATCGAGTGCGGCATCTGCGGAGGCGAGACACGCCCGGGCCAACTCCCGGTACGACCACGACGGGTCCGACCCCTCGGCCCGCCCCGCCAACCAGCCAAAATCCCACCCCTCGACGGGAGCGGCCATGGCGGCATCGACCAACGCGTCGTATCCGGCGGCGACCATGGCGGCAGCCTAGGAACAACGCCCGGCCGGGACAACCGATAAGGAACCGTGCACGGTCCGCCCACAGCGCCGCCCCAGGGGACACCCGGCCCATTCCCCGGTTTCCGCAGCGCGGCCGTTGACCATCCAGGGAAGGCGGACGCCAACCGAAACAAAAAGGGAGCGACCCCGCGTGCGTGGGGACCACGTTCCCATGAGGCCGGGCTTGAGAACCCGGTGGGGACCACCCCCGCATGCGCGGGGACCACACGCCCCGCGGATCCTCGGTGCCCGCTACGGAGGGACCACCCCCGCATGCGCGGGGACCGCCCCCTCGTCTACGCGGTCCAGGTCTGCCGCAACGGACCACCCCCGCATGCGCGGGGACCACAGAAGCAGGCTCTCGACCGGGCGGCCGACGCCGGGACCACCCCCGCATGCGCGGGGACCACCTGAAGCCCATGCCGCGGATGAGGAAGTCGCGGGGACCACCCCCGCATGCGCGGGGACCACCTCCGGCGCGGTGCGCTCCAGCAGCTTCGCCAGGGACCACCCCCGCATGCGCGGGGACCACTGGTCGATGTCAGCGGCGCGGTCGTGGTAGCGGGGACCACCCCCGCGTGTGCGGGGACCACCCACGTCCGCTGCCTCCCATTGCCAGCGCGCAGGGACCACCCCCGCGTGTGCGGGGACCACCCCTACGGCCTGTTCGCCCCCGTGCAGGAGTGGGGACCACCCCCGCATGCGCGGGGACCACCCTGGACCTGGAGGGCTGCCGGTGGGCCGACGGGGACCACCCCCGCATGCGCGGGGACCACGGTATGCCCGGCCTCATCCCCGCACAGCGCCTGGGACCACCCCCGCATGCGCGGGGACCACGTCAGCAGGTTGACGACGGCGTGGCTGATCAGGGGACCACCCCCGCATGCGCGGGGACCACGTACAGCGCCGCCGCCGGCTCCCGGCGCTGCTGGGACCACCCCCGCATGCGCGGGGACCACGGTCGGAGCTTTCAGCTCCGGGTCGCGGAAGGGGGGACCACCCCCGCATGCGCGGGGACCACAGGCCATCCCGGGCCGGGCGGCGCAGGAGGCGGGGACCACCCCCGCATGCGCGGGGACCACTCGTGCTCGGGGAGGAGCTGGATGCCTCCGACGGGACCACCCCCGCATGCGCGGGGACCACCCTGCACGACCCAGGCGGTCCCGTCGTACAAGGGGACCACCCCCGCATGCGCGGGGACCACGAGCCACCACGGGCGATCTCCGGCCATCCTCCGGGACCACCCCCGCATGCGCGGGGACCACGTGAACAGGTCCAGGGGTGCGGGCTGCACCTGGGGACCACCCCCGCATGCGCGGGGACCACCTCGTCCGGAAGCTCGTCCCATTCCGGGGGGAGGGACCACCCCCGCATGCGCGGGGACCACAGGGCGTGAGCTGCGACTCTATCGCC
>NZ_JBHWJL010000331.1:0-5340 GCF_042731495.1 Streptomyces sp. NPDC059853 | reverse complement strand
GTCCTCGGTGCCCGCCGACAGCAGCTCACCGAGCCGGCTGAACGCGTCGGGCCCCGGCAGCAGCCCGCCCACCGCGTACTGCGGGACCGTGGTCACCGTCAGCATCAGCAGCGCGACCACCGCCTGGGCCGCCACCACCACGGGCGACGGCGCACCGAACCGCCGCGCCGCCATCCCGGTGCCGGTCAGCACCGCGAGCAGCAGCCCCGCCTGCACCAGCCAGCCGCTCTCCCGGACCAGCGGCAGCAGCGCCGCCGCCGCGCCCATCGTGGCCAGCCACGCCGCCGCGGCGACCCTCGGCCTCATCTCCACCACGCTCACCGCCCCCTGTACGAAGCCGCTCGTTCCCCACCGGCCTGCTGCCACACCTGCGCCAGCGGCACCCCCGGGTGCAGCGGCAGCGCGGTCCAGCCGCTCTCCCGCAGCCGGCCGAGCGTCCCGGCCTCCACCCCCGGATCCAGCTGGCCCGCCGCCACGAAGGCGATCCCGTCCGCCGCCCGCTGCCGCAGCCGCGCCAGCTGGTCGAGCCCCGCCAGGTCCGGGGCGCCCAGGAACGCGATCAGCAGCCCGCCGTCCCCGCCGGCCAGCGCCGTCAGGGCGCCCTCCAGGCCACTGGTCGGAGCCGTCATCCGCTGGGTGTCCGTCACCAGATCCAGCGGCCCCGGCAGCGGCGAGTGGTCGAGGACGGCCAGCGCGTCCAGCATCAGCCCCGTCGTCTCGGCGCTGTCCGCCCCGTGCCCCGGGCCCGGCAGCGCCTGCCCGCGGTCGGTGACCAGCCGCACCTGGTAGCCGCGTTCGGCCAGATGCGTGATCACCGAGGCGGCCCCCGAGACGGCCCGCTCGAACGGCGCATGCGGCCCGGAGCCCGCGTAGCCGGAGCGCCGGGTGTCCAGCAGCACCGTGCACCGGGAGCGCGGCGGCTGCTCCTCGCGGCGCACCATGAGCTGGCCCCGGTGCGCGGTGGACCGCCAGTGCACCCGCCGCAGATCGTCACCGTGCCGGTAGTCCCGGGGGATCACGTCCTCCTCGCCGGTCACCGCGAGCGAGCGCTGCCCGCTCTCGCCCTGCCCGCCGGCGTCGCCGCCGAGCCGCACGGGCGGCAGCGTCTCGATGTGCGGCAGGACGGTCATCACGTCGTACGCGTCGAAGGAGCGGTGCAGTTCGACCATGCCGAACGGATCGGCCAGCCGCAGCTCCAGCGGCCCCAGCGGATAGCGCCCGCGCTGGTCGGAGCGCACCCGGTAGCTGACCTCGCGCTGCCCGCCCGGCTCGATCCGGTCCAGGACGAACCGGGGCCGGGGGCCGAGCACGTACGGCACCCGGTCCTGGAGCATCAGCTGACCGCTGGGCAGCCGGAAGGCGTTGTCCACCCGCAGGTGCACCCGGGACTCCCCGCCGGCCGGCACCCGGGCGGGCGACAGCCGGCGGGCCGCCGTCACCCGGCTGCGGGTCAGATACAGCACCAGCACGCTGACCACCGGCAGCGCCACCAGCAGCGCGCCCACCCGCAGCAGGTCGGGCTGGCCCAGCAGATAGGCGCACACCGAGGCGGCGGCACCGGCGGCCACGAACGACCGCCCGCGCGTGGTCAGCCCGCCGAAGGCCGCCCGTACCGTCCCGCGCCGGTCGTCGTCCCCGGCGGGCATCAGTAGCCCCGGTGCTGCGGGGCGCCGTACGGAGAGGACACCGGGGTGCGGTGCAGGATCTCGCCGACGATCTGCTCGGCGGTGCGCCGGTTCAGCTGCGCCTGCGCGGTGGGCAGCAGCCGGTGCGCCAGCACCGGGACGGCCAGCGCCTGGACGTCGTCGGGCAGCACGTAGCCGCGCCCGCCGAGCGCGGCGGACGCCTTGGCCGCCCGCAGCAGCTGCAGGGTGGCCCGGGGCGAGGCGCCGAGCCGCAGTTCGGGGTGGGTGCGGGTGGCGACCACCAGATCGACCGCGTACTTGCGCACCGCGTCCGACACGTGGATCTCCCGCACCGCCTCGATCAGCTTGACGACGTCCTGGGCGGTGGCCACCGGCTGGAGGCCGTCCAGCGGGGAGTAGCCGCCGTGCGTCCGGAGCATCCGCATCTCGGCCTCGGGGTCGGGGTAGCCGACCGAGACCCGGGCCATGAACCGGTCCCGCTGCGCCTCCGGGAGCGGGTAGGTGCCCTCCATCTCCACCGGGTTCTGGGTGGCGATCACCATGAACGGGTCGGGCAGCGGATAGGTGCGGCCGTCCGCGGTGACCTGGCGCTCCTCCATCGCCTCCAGCAGGGCCGACTGGGTCTTGGGCGAGGCGCGGTTGATCTCGTCACCGATGACGATCTGGGCGAACACCGCGCCCGGCTTGAACTCGAACTCCTTGCGCTGCTGGTCGAAGACGCTGATCCCGGTGATGTCGGAGGGCAGCAGGTCCGGTGTGAACTGGACCCGCTGCACCGTGCAGTCGATCGCGCGGGCCAGCGACTTGGCCAGCATCGTCTTGCCCACGCCGGGCACGTCCTCCAGGAGCAGGTGCCCCTCGGCCAGAAGCACGGTCAAGGAGATGCGCACGACCTCCGGCTTGCCCTCGATCACGCTCTCCACGGCGCGGCGCACCTGCTCCGCCGTGGTGCTCAGATCGGTGAGCTTCGTCTGCTCCTCATAGGTCGTCAACCGGCCCTCCTCGGCCTGCACTGCTGTCTCGTCCCCACCTTGGACGGCGCGGACGCTGCCCGATACGGCGACACCCGGAATGCGCCGGGAGGTTGCCCTCCGGCAGACATTCTTCACACCCCCGGTCGCGGCCGTTACCGGTCGTCGGGGTCCTCGGGGTCGATCTCGCGGAGCAGACCCGACGTCACGTCGAACACGAATCCGCGTACGTCATCAGTGTGCAAGAGGAAGGGCGAGGTGCGCACACGTGTCATCGACTGGCGGACGTCCTGGTCCAGATCGGTGAACGACTCGACGGCCCAGCTGGGCTTCTGCCCGACCTCCAGCTCCAGTTCGTGCCGGAAGTCCTCGGTGAGCTGGAGCAGGCCGCAGCCGGTGTGGTGGATGAGGACGACCGATCGGGTGCCGAGTCCGCGCTGAGAGATGGTCAGCGACCGGATGATGTCCTCGGTGACCACACCGCCGGCGTTGCGGATCGTGTGACAGTCGCCCAGCTCCAGGCCGAGCGCGGCGTGCAGGTCGAGCCGGGCGTCCATGCAGGCGACAATGGCCACCTTGCGCACGGGACGCGCGTCCATTCCGGGATCGGTGAACGTCTTGGCGTACTGCTGATTGGCCGAGACCAATTCATCTGTGACCGATTTTGGCATGACCCGACGGTATTACGCCCGGCCTCCTCACGGGTACCGGAGCCCCTCCGGTGAGATCGGGCGACAGCGCGGAAACACCCGCATCCGGCCCCCGGCCGTGACCGGTGTCACCCCCGGCGGAAGCCCGCCGCGGCAACACGCGCACACTCCGAACCTCAATGATTGACCCGCCCGGGGTGTGGACTAGTGTGACGCGCACCGGGAGGCGGGCAGGCGGGTCCGGGCCTGCCCGGAGTGGTACCGCACCCGCCCCACCTCCCTTCGGAAGGCGCATGACGACCAGCAACGACCGGCCCCCGCACACCCGGCACCGCCCGGTCATGCTCCAGCGCTGCCTCGACCTGCTCGCCCCCGCCCTCCAGGAGCCGGGCGCCACCGTCGTGGACTGCACCCTCGGCCTCGGCGGCCACAGCGAGGCCCTGCTCGGCGCCTTCCCCGAGGCCCGCCTCATCGGCCTGGACCGCGACACCAGCGCCCTGGAACTGGCCGGCGCCCGGCTCGCCCCGTACGGGGACCGCGCCACCCTCGTGCACGCGGTGTACGACGAACTCCCCGCCGTCCTGGACCGGCTCGGCACCCCCCGGGTCGCCGGAATCCTGTTCGACCTGGGTGTGTCGTCCATGCAGCTGGACGAGGCCGACCGCGGCTTCGCCTACGCCCAGGACGCCCCGCTCGACATGCGCATGGACCAGACCACGGGACTCAGCGCCGCCGACGTCCTGAACACCTATCCGCCCGGTGAACTCGTCCGCATCCTGCGCGCCTACGGCGAGGAGAAGTTCGCGCCGAAGATCGTCGAGGCCGTCGTCGCCGAACGCGCCCGGCAGCCGCTGACCTCCAGCGCCCGCCTGGTCACCCTCATCCGCGACGCCCTCCCGCAGGCCGCCAAGCGCACCGGGGGCAACCCCGCCAAGCGCACCTTCCAGGCGCTGCGCATCGAGGTCAACGGGGAACTCGCCGTCCTGGAACGCGCGCTGCCCGCCGCCGTCGACGCCCTCGCGGTGGGCGGCCGGATCGCGGTGCTCTCCTACCACTCCCTGGAGGACCGGCTGGTCAAGCGGGTCCTGGCGGAAGGCGCCCGCAGCACCGCACCGGCCGGGCTGCCGATCGTCCCCGAGGAGTACCAGCCCCGGCTCGCCCTCCTCACCCGCGGCGCCGAACTCCCCACCGACGAGGAGATCGCCGACAACAAGCGGGCCGCCCCGGCCCGGCTGCGTGCCGCCGAACGGGTCAGGGAGCGGGTGCGGTGAGCCCGAAACGGCGCGAGCCGGGCCCGCAGACCCGGATCGCCCGGCTCACGGGGCTGGTACCGGCCGGGCGCGGCTCCGCCGCCGCCCGTACGCCGTTCGTGCTGCTGATCGTCCTGCTGCTGGGCACCGGGATGCTGGGCCTGCTGCTCCTGAACGCCTCGCTCAACCAGGGCTCCTTCGAACTGAGCGAGCTGCGCCGCCAGACCCAGGAACTCACCGACGAACAGCAGGCGCTCCAGGCCGAGGTGGACGCCTTCTCCGCCCCCGGCGCGCTCGCCGAACGCGCCCGCGACCTCGGACTGGTGCCCGCCGGACCCCCCGCCTTCCTCGACCGGGACGGCACCGTGCGCGGTGAGCCCGCCCCGGCCCCGGAACCGCCACCGGCCGACGAGGAGTCCTCCACCCCGGAGGACGCCGCCGGGCAGCCGGACGAGCAGGACGGCGAGCAGGACCCCCAGGACCCCCAGGACCCCCAGGACGACCAGGACCCCCAGGACGACCAGGAGCAGACCGAGGAGCCCGACCCGGCCGACGGGACCACCACCGGGACCGCCGGCACCGGGGCGGGCGCGCAGGACCCGCCGGACGCCACGACCGCGGGCCCCGACGGCGGCGAGCCCGCCGACGCCGCCACCGGCACCGGCCCGGCGGCCCCCGACCCGGACCCGGACGAGGAGGCGAACCCGTGAGCGGATCCGACCGAGGACGCGGCGGCGGCACCCCGGGCCCGGGGGGCCCCCCCCCCCCCCCCCCCCCCCCCCCCCCCCCCCCCGGGCGGGCCCCCCCCCCCCCCCCCCCCCCA